>JBBSMF010000137.1:0-4913 GCA_038233295.1 Candidatus Limnocylindrales bacterium
AGCTGGGCTGCACGCTCCCATCGCGGCTGGACACCCAGGCATGCTGCTGGAAAGCTGGTGGATCCCTGCTTTGCATCACCCCCCGTGATAGGTGGTGAGGATCCTACGGGCAGCGCGGCAGCCCGGAGCGCGGGCAGCGCGGCAGCGCGGCAGCCCGGAGCGCGGGCAGCGCGGCAGAGGGGCAGCGCGGCAGCCCGGAGCGCGGCAGTGCGGCAGTGCGGCCGTGCGGCCTGGCCACTGGTTCATGGCGGTGTGGTTCAGGCCTTCTCGACGGCCGCGAGGTACTCGAGGTACCCGAGCTCGCCGGGTGAGCGTCCGGTCAAGGTCAGCAATGTCGCGGTGTCAGCCTGCTGTTGAGCGGCGTGCATGAGGATGTGGACGAGGTATTGCCAGAGCGGCCGACGGTCGCCCGTGAAGGCGGACGGCACCTCCCCGGCGAGCTCCTCGTCGCTCAACGACTGGAGCCACGCTCGCATCGCGCTCTCGTCGCGCCGCCAGTGCTCCCGAAGCGTGGCGACGTCGGGGTAGTCGTCCGGCCGAAGATCTTCGTCGGCACCCCACTCCTCCAGCGGCTTCCCCTGAACGTTGAGCCGCCAGCTCCACTCGACGTCCAGCTCATGGACGAGGGTCGCCCGCAGGTCGCGGGTGGTGACGGTCGAGGGCTCGGTGAAGGCGCCCGGCGGGAGACGGGCCGCGGCGTCCAGCAGCCGCCGGTTGACCCAATACATGTAGTCGAAGAGCTGGATCATCTCGCGCTTGCGCATGGAAGACCTCCTGTCACGGTCCCGGGCGTGGACGCCGATGCCCTTGGCACGTCAGAGGTGCGAACTGACCCTCGGACTTACCGATGTCCGTCCTCTTCCGTCCACAACGCCCGATCGGCGGTGCGCTGGCTCGGCACATGTTCCACCGGACCACCGAATGCCGCGAAAGCAGTCCACAGGCGTGCCGGATCGGGATCCGCCGGTCCGTTCGCTCTTGACACGGTCCAAACGGTGAAGCCGGCCCACCCTAGGTCCGCGTCAGTCGGTGAATGGGCCGGTGCTACCATCCGCGGGCCATGCTGGACCACGAGGAGCAGTTCCTGTTCAAGGAGGAGATCCTCCATCTGGCCAACGCCACCGGGGAGCCCGGCGTGCTGGACAACGTGGAGGATCTGCTGACCGACGTGATCACCAGCCCGCGCTTCGACTCCGAGGTCTTCACCCTGGAGCGCTCACTGCAGGTGATGCTCGGCGCTCGGGCTGGGACGACGCTGGTGGGCCTGCTCACGGTGACTCCCGAGGTATTCGACCAGGTCGCTGAGGTGGCCATCGCCCCGGAGGTGCATGAGCGACTCGTGGCCTGGCGCGCACGCTTCGGACTAGCCATCGACAACGCGCTGAACTTCCTCAACAACCCGGACGGCATCCAGGGACACGACTTCTCCACCCAGGTGGCCCATATCGATGACCGCCGCGTGCTACAGGGTCGCCTGACCCTTGTCCGCTACAACAACGAGCCGCAGTTCTTCCTGGCCGACGCGGCCGTCTTCTACGGCCTGATCGCCGATGTGCTCGACCGGCTCGGTCCGCACAGCGATGCCGAGACCGTGGATCCCGAGACGCTCTCACGCATCAAGGACGCTATCGCCCAGATCGAACGCAGGCAGCTGGCGCGAGACCGCTCCTAGTCTCATTCGGCGGGCGCCCGGCGCGACGACGGTGCCCGAGTCGGGATCCAAGCGGCAACACGGCCGGCGCCGCGCCCCGCGCTACGCTGACGGGGATGCGTCAGCTGTATCTCGCCGCCACCGGCATGAACCGCGGCAAGACGACCGTCTCGCTGGGGCTTCTCGCCGCGCTCATCGGCCGTGGCCTGGATACCGGTTTCATCAAACCGGTCGGCCAGCGCTACGCCGTGGTCGAGGGCGTCCCGGCCGACGAGGACGCGATCCTCATGCAGGCCGCCTTCCGGCTACCTGACCAGCTGGCGGTGATGAGCCCGGTCCACATCCCGCGCGGCTTCACCAAGAGCTATATCAGCGGCGACGTCACGGATGATCTGCCCGCGCGCATCAGACATGCTCACGCCCAGGCGGCTCGAGGTCGCGACGTGCTGCTCATCGAGGGCACCGGGCACGCTGGGGTGGGCGCCGTGATCGATCTCTCCAACGCCGATGTGGCGCGCATGCTGGGTGCGCCCGTGGTCATCGTCTCGGAAGCCGGCGTGGGCCGTCCCATCGATGAGATCGTCCTCAACCACGCGCTGTTCACCAGGCGCGGCGTCGAGGTCGTGGGCGCGGTCATCAACAAGGTCGACTCCGATGCCCACCCCAGCCTGCCGGACGTCCTGCGCACGGGCCTCGCTCGCCACGGCATCGACCTGCTGGGCATGTTGCCCTACCGGCCACTCCTCTCCAACCCCACGCTTTCCATGCTTGTGGAACAGATGCCCGGCGAGGTGCTGCACGCCGGCGCCGACCTGGACCGCGTCATCGAGCACGTGGCCATCGGGGCCATGCAGCCGCGCCATCTGCTCGAGCGGATAGGACCGGGGAGTCTCCTGATCGTCCCAGGGGACCGCGAAGACGTCATCCAGGCCACCGTCGCCGCCAACCGGACCGCGCGCACCCTCCACAGCGACCCGGGGGTGTTCGACCGGCTGCGCAACCGATCACGTTTCGGGCGCCGTGCGGCTGATCCGGGTCGCACGGAGCTGGCCGGGATGCTCTTCACCGGCGGCTACCGCCCACGGCCGCGCGATCTGGAGGCGATCAGGGCCGAGGATCTCTTCGCGCATCTGGTGGACGAGGACACGTACGCCGCGGCCTCGCGCGTCCACGACCTGCTGGTCAAGATCCACGCCGCCGACACGGCCAAGATCGCTCTCATCAAGGCACTCGTCGCGGAGCATCTCGACGTCGATCGCCTGTTGGAGGCCTTCCAGCGCCCGCGCGGCCCAGCAGTCGAGCCGGCATCGGGCGTGCGGGTCGGGCGGTCGACGCTGGACTCCGTGCGAGACGGCGTGAGACGGGCGTTCGGCTCGGGTGGTCGACCGGGCTGACTTCAGCTCTGCAGCGGCTCGTTGTCGATGAGGCGGGTCTGCCCGAAGCGGACGGCCAGGCATAGCAAAGCGCCATCGTCGACCCACTCGAGCTCGGCCAGGGTCAGTGTGTCAGCGACCGAGACGTAGTCAGCCTGCGCCAACGGCTCCCTGGCGAGCACGTCACGCATCACCTCTCTCATCGCGTCGGCGGACCGCTCGCCCGCCTCCCAGCAGCCGCGTGCCTCCAAGAGCGCGCGCCGCAGGATGGGCGCCGCGGCGCGCTCAGCGGGGGAGAGGTGCACGTTGCGTGACGAGAGGGCCAGGCCGTCACCTTCGCGAACCGTGGGACAGCCGATCACCTCCGTCGGAAGCGCCAGGTCCCGCGCCATGCGGCGGATGACCATCACCTGCTGGGCATCCTTCTGTCCGAAGTAGGCATGCTCGGCGCTGACCAGCGCGAAAAGGATGGCCACCACCGTCGCCACGCCGTCGAAGTGGCCCGGTCGCGCGGCGCCCTCCAGCGGCAGTGCCAGGGCCCCCACCGAGACCGTCGTGTCGAAGCCGGGCGGGTAGACCTCCTCCGGCGGGGGCGCCCAGACCAGGTCGATGCCCTCGTCCCGGCAGACGGCCACGTCTCGTTCTTCGTTGCGCGGGTAGCGCGTGTAGTCCGACGGCTCATCGAACTGGCGCGGGTTGATGAAGATACTCGTGACCGTCGTGGCATCGGCCTCGCGGGCGCGCCGCATCAGAGCGCGGTGGCCGTCGTGCAGCCAGCCCATGGTCGGCACCAGGCCTATCGGACGGGACGCCTCGCGGAGCGCAGCGCGCAGCTCGCCGCGGGTGCGCAGTACGCGCGTCACCTCCGCGCAGCGCCGTTAGAGATCGGCGTCCAGCGGGATCGCCACCGCCTGCCCGCTTGCACGATCCAGCTCGCCGGTGCCCAGCACCTCTTCGAGGACCGTCTCGTCCATGCGCACCGTCTCCGCCGCACCAGGGAACGTCCCGGCCGCCACGTCGGTCGCGTAGCTCCTGGCCGCGCCCAAGATGGACTCGCGCAGGTTGGCGTAGGCGCGCGCATGGCGGGGCTTGAAGTCGGACCAGCCCAGCAGGTCCGTCAGGACCTGGACCTGCCCGGAGCAGCCCGCCCCGGCACCGATGCCGATGGTAGGGATTTTCAGGCGCTCCGTGATGGCCGCGGCCAGTTGCTCAGGCACGAGCTCCAGCACGACCGCGAAGGCTCCGCCTTCCTGGACGGCGAGGGCGTCTGCCAGCAGGCTCCGTGCGGCGCCCGCCGTCTTGCCCTGGACGCGGACCTTGCCGCCCACGGCGTACTTGTTCTGCGGCGTCCAGCCGATGTGGCCCATGACCGGGATCCCAGCCCGCACCAGCGCCTCGATCGTCCGGCTGACCCGCACGCCGCCCTCGACCTTGACCGCCTGGGCGCCGCCATCGCGCATGAACTCACCGGCGTGTCGCAGCGACTCCTCAGCCGAGACGCCATAGGAGAGGAAGGGCATGTCGGCCACGACCAGCGCCCGCTTGGTGCCGCGCACCACCGCCTTCGTGTGATGAAGCATCTCGGCCATCGAGACGCGCACCGTGGATTCGTAGCCGAGCATCACCTCGCCCAGGGAGTCACCCACCAGGAGGAGCGGGATGCCAGCCTCGTCCAGGAGCTTTGCCGTGGGGAAGTCGTAGGCCGTGAGCATCGGGATGCGTTGACCGTCGCCATGCATCCGGGCGATGTCTGTGATGGTGTAGCGGCGCTCCGTGCCAGTGGCGCTCATTCAGGTCTCCCTTGGGCTGGCTCGTCGTTGTGTGGTTGCGATGATGCACCCGCAGCCCGGTGCACGGCCAGCAGCCGGTCCAGGAGGCGCTCGGCCACG
>JBBSMF010000138.1:0-4881 GCA_038233295.1 Candidatus Limnocylindrales bacterium
AGGCCGCCGAAGCCGCTCGCGATGCGACCGAGGGGATGCCGTTCGACATCCCGGCCGCGGTACTGGCGCAGGTGGGTCGGCTGCGCGGATAGACTCGCGGGAGATAGGGGCCGGGCGCAACGTCAACCGCCTTTCCCGGCGTCCTCTGCACGGCGGTTCATGGCAGCCGACCTGGCAGACCGGCTCTACGTGCTCAGGAGCCGGCCCCGGACCCAGGCGGCCTGCACCATGTCGGGATGGCCGCGGAAGATGAGGCGGGAGGCGATCTCCGCGGGATCGTCCGAGTCGATGCCCGGCAGTGGAGCGGTCCGAGCGGGGTCCACGGCGATGAGGTCCGCCTCCTTGCCCGTCTCCAGCGACCCGACCGTCTCCTCCAGGCCCAGCGCCCGCGCGCCCTCCAGCGTGCCCAGTCGGAGCCAGCCGAGCGGGTCCAGGATCGCGCGCGAGTCCTCGCCGACGGTCTTCAGAGCGTTCTGGACATAGGCTCCCACGCGCATCTGGGTGACCACGGAGAGATCCGGCCCGCCGGCCACATCGGAGCCGAGTCCCACCACCGAGCCCGCTTCCAGGTAACGCGCGAGCGGCATCACGCCACTGGCCAGGAAGAGATTGGAAGCGGGGCAATGCGCGATCCGCGAGCCGCTCTCCACGATCCGGTGCAGTTCCCGATCCGTAAGGTGCACCGCGTGGGCCAGGATCGTCCGCTGGCCGAGGGCGCCCGCACGGTCGTAGACATCCAGGTAGTCGAGCGCCCCAGGAAAGCGCCGGCCGACATCTGCGATCTCGCCGCGATCCTCTGAGAGGTGGGTCTGCCAGTAGGCGCCGTAGTGCCGCGCCAGGGACGCCGACTCGCGCAGCATCTCCGCCGAGCAGCTCAGCGCGAAGCGCGGCGTGAAGGCGTACCGCAGGCGCCCGTCATCGGAGCCGTGCCACCGCTCGCACAGCTCCGCGGACTGCTTGAGGCTGACGTCCAGGATCCGTTCTCGCGGGATCCGCTCGTCGTAGGTCAGCTCATCCATCATGACCTTGCCGATGACGGCGCGGATCCCGTGCGTCTCCGCGGCTCGGAACGCCGCGTCCAGGCTGTCCGGCCAGATGGCGCCATAGGCCAGCACGGTCGTGGTCCCGGCCCGCGCCATTGCCCGTAGGATCTGGGGGACGCGGCGCACGGCCGTGGCTACGTCAAAGGCACGCTCCAACGGGAAGATGTAGCGGTCGAGCCAGGTCAGCAGGTCGAGGCCGGCGCCCAGGCCCGCCGCCGGCACCTGGGGCAGATGGACGTGGAGGTCGACCAGGCCGGGCATGAGGAGCCATGGTTGGAGGTCGATCACGTCGGCCGGTTCCGGAGGGTCGGGCGGGTGCCGTTGGTCGGGCGCCGCCCATCGGTCATACGGTTCCACGGCAGTGATCCGACCGGTGGCGTCGACGACCACGACTCCGTCGGTCTCGTAACGAGTGCCACCGGCAGCCAGCGGAGTCAGGACACGGGCACGCAGCATGAACGGTGGGCGCACAGGCAGGTCCACGGCCAGAGCCTAGCGCGCGAGTCGCTCTCGGACCTGTCGGGTACGCGACCTGCTGGGGGTGCGGCCCGCTCGCCCAGCGAGCGAGTGGCCGCTCCACCCGACCACGCTGACCGATGCAACGCGCGTACAACGTGACGCCTCTGCCGTGACAGGCCGCGAGCCCCGGCGGCGCGCCACCATGTCGTCACGTCATGTCCATGGATCGCGAACGCCCTCGTCCTCGTGCCCCGGGGCCTGCCTCGGCTACTTCGGCCACGGCGCGCGCCGCTGTCGGCAGGCGTCTGCTCGCCGATCGATACGAGATCGTGCAGAAGATCGGCGAGGGCGGCACGGCGGAGGTGTTCCGGGCACGCGATCTTCGTCTGGAGCGGGTGGTGGCCGTGAAACTGCTCCGCCCGCAGTTCAGCCACGACCCGCAGATGCGCGAACGCTTCGCTGTGGAGGCACGCTCGGCGGCCGGGCTCACGGCGGCGCACGTCGTCCCGGTCTACGACTTCGGCACCACCGCGGACGGCTCCCTCTTCATCGTGATGCGGCTGATCGAGGGACGCTCGCTGCGCGAGCTGCTTCGTGAACGAGGCTCGCTGAGCGCGCCCGAAGCCGTCTGGATCGGCAGTCACGTGGCCGCGGCGTTGGCAGCCGCGCACGCCCGCGATCTGGTGCACCGCGACGTCAAGCCTGGCAACGTGCTCATCGACCAGGATGGGAGCGCCCACCTGACCGACTTCGGCATCGTCAAGGCGCTCGGCGGGCTGGCCGAGATCACCCAGACCGGTCTGGCCTTCGGCACGGCGGCCTACCTCTCTCCGGAGCAGGCGACGGGCGGTCGCGTGGAACCCCGCTCCGACCTCTACGCGCTGGGAACGGTGCTGTACGAGATGCTGGCCGGTCGGCCACCCTTCAGCGGCGACGACCCCGCGAGCGTCGGCTACCGCCAGGCATGGGAGCGCCCGGCGCCACTGCGTGACCTCGTGCCGGACATCGATGGTGAGCTGGAGTCGCTGGTGATGCGGTCGCTGGAGAAGGACCCGCGGCACAGGCCGGCCTCTGCGCTGGAGGTGGGCCAGACGCTGGAGCGGATCGGCGAGCGACTTCAGACCTCGCAGGGGCGAAACGGCGCAGGCGGATGGACGGGCAGCGATACCGCGACCGTGGCCACGGTCCTGGGTTCAGCCGCCGCAGCGCCCCGGTCCCCAGGCTTCGCGCCACAGGCCGTCCGAGACGAGACCGTGGCACTCGAACTCGTTCCACCCGGTCCGTTCGTTCGCGCCGGCCCGGCCGCTCCCCCTGACGGCGGCTACCGAACAGGCGTGGTCTCGGGCCGTCGGGGTCGCCTCGCGCCGGGTTCCAGCCCTCCCCGCCGCAGGCTGCTGCCCTACGCTCTGGTCGGCGCCTTGGCTGGTGTCATCGTGCTTGCGCTGGCCGGAGCCGCGCTCGGGGCGTTCGACTCTTTGATCGGTGGCGATGGTGCGAGCCCGACGGATCCGGCGCTCATCGCCGCTGCTTCGCCGGCTCCCCGGTCCAGCCCGTCAGCTGCTGTGGTGTTGCCACCCATCGACCCTGAGCCGACCGCCACCGATGCGCTGCCGACGCAGGCGCCCACCGTTGACCCAACTACGGAGCCAACTGACCAGCCGACGGCTTCGCCTGCACCGACGCCGACGCCGACGCCGACGCCGACGCCCACGCCCTCGCCCACGCCCACGCCCTCGCCCGGACCGACCCCCACGCTCGAGCCTGCAGCGACGCCCACGCTCGAGCTGACGCCCACGCCGACTCCCGAGCCCACCCCGCGCCCGACTCGGCGGGCCACGCCGACGCCCGAGCCGGCCCCGCGACCGACTCGGCGGCCCGCGCCCGAGCCGACACCCACGCCGACCCCGCGACCCACTCGCCAGCCGACGCCCGAGCCGACGCCACCGCCGCCGCCACCTCCGCCTCCGACCGACCCGCCCACCGCTCGCTCCGTCACGGTGACCATCCCCGACCAGATCCTCGAGGGTGGCTACGAGCGTGGCAACGGTCGCTACAAGGGCCGGACCGCGTCCTGGGTGTACGGGCAGGGCACATCGTTCAGCACGATGGCCGGCTCCTTCGACGCCGAAGGAGGCAACGAGGCGCGTGGCACGGCCACGCTGCGACTGGTGGGCATGGACGACGAGCGGCCAGAGAAGAACCCGATCCGCATCACCTTCAACGGCCAGCCGTTCTACGAGGGACCGGACCCGCTGCCCAACGACTTCTGCTGTGGCCCGACCGGGGATGGCAACTGGGGTGCCGTGACCTTCGAGTTCCCGGCCTCGCTGCTGCGCGATCGCAACGTGCTGTCCATCACCAACCTGAGCTCGAGCGACTGCACGGTCTGCCCGTTCTTCGTGATGGTCGACTTCGCGGAGCTGACCTACCGTACTCGCGGCTGAGACGAGGCCACGCGCGGCTGAGCCTATGCTGCGGGCGTGGAGCCCGTCGACCCCTCCCGTTCGGTGTCTCGCACGGGAATCACCGCCGTCAACGGGCCGCATGCCACGCAACGTGAGGAGGCGCTGGCCGGCGAGGAGCCGCTGGAGATCCGTGCCTGCGGCCCGGGCCAGGATCCGGTGAGCATCGCGGTCACGATGCGCACGCCAGGGGATGAGGAAGCTCTGGCGGTCGGGTTCCTGGTGTCCGAGGGACTGGTCTTGCCGCCCGACCTCGTGGGTGCCCGCTTTGAGGTCGGTGATCCCGCAGCCATGGCCCAGCCGGAGAACGAGATCACGGTGCGCCTCGCGCAGCCGTTCGATGCCTCCCGAGTGGCCAGCCGGAACTTCGTGGCGACCGCCTCATGCGGCATCTGCGGCAAAGCCTCGGTGGACGATGTCGTGCAGCGCTGCGAGGCGCTGCCGGAGGGCCCGCTCATCGACCGTGCCACGCTGTTGGCCTTGCCGGACGTGATGCGGGAGGCTCAGGAGGTCTTCGCCTCGACCGGCGGCCTCCACGCGTCGGCGCTGTTCACCGCTGAGGGGCAGCTCCGCGCGCTGCGTGAGGATGTCGGTCGCCACAACGCCCTGGACAAGCTCATCGGCGCCATGGCACTGGCGGGCGAGCTGCCGTTGCACGGATCCGTGCTGCTCGTCTCGGGTCGCGTCAGCTTCGAGATCGTGCAGAAAGCGGCCATGGCGGGGCTGCCCATCCTCGCGGCGGTATCGGCACCCACGGACCTGGCCGTGACCACGGCGGAGCGGCTGCGCATGACCCTAGTCGGCTTCCTTCGCGGGGAGCGCTTCAACATCTACACGGGCCGGGAGCGGATCGACCTGTCGCGCTGACCCGTGCATACTCGGCGGGTGGATGCACGAGACGAGCTTCGGGATGTTGC
>JBBSMF010000139.1:0-4869 GCA_038233295.1 Candidatus Limnocylindrales bacterium
CGCCGGCCAGGTGTCGCCCGCCGGCCAGGTGTCGCCCGCCGGCCAGGTGTCGCCCGCCGGCCAGGTGTCGCCCGCCGGCCTGGTGTCGCCCGCCGGCCTGGTGTCGCCCGCCGGCCAGGTGTCGCCCGCCGGCCAGGTGTCGGCGGCCGGCCCGCACGGTGGATCACACGATAAGCCGCGGCAAAAGACCGACCGTCACCATGCTCACCATGGCCAGCACGGAGCGCCGGGCGGATCTTGGTAACCGGCGTGGGCGCCAGCTCGTGGTGCAGCTTGGCGAGGAGCTCAGGGAGGCGCGCATCGGTGCTGGCCTCAGCCAACGGCAGGTGGCCGAAGCGGCCGGTGTCTCGCATGCCCAGGTCGGTCGGATCGAGCGTGGCGAGATCCTGACGGTCTCCCTGATCCTCGTCGCGCGGCTTCTAGCCGTGGTCGGGCTGCGGCTGGCTGCACGCGCCTTTCCCGCCGGTCCTCCCCTCCGTGATGGCGCACACGTCGCTCTCCTGAAGCGCCTTCATGCTGAGCTGCCGGCTGGTGTTCGGTTCACCACGGAAGTCCCCCTTCGAAGCGATCGCGAGGGAAGAGCATGGGATGCGGGCGTCGACCTCGCGGATGGCACCCTGCGAGTGGAGGCTGAGACGCGGATCCGGGACCTGCAGGCACTGGACCGACGCGTCGCGTTGAAGCAGCGCGACGACGGCGTGCAGCGGGTGATCCTCCTGGTCAGCGACACCAAGACCAACAGGGCCGTGATCCGAGCGGGAAAGTCGTTGCTCTCCGCCCGGTATCCGCTATCGGGACGAGCGGTGCTGCGCGCTCTTCGGGCGGGCACCTGCCCGAAGGCGGGTGGCATCATTCTTCTCTGAGCGCCGCATGAGGTCCTGAGCCGGACGCGGCCAAGCCGCGGCGACGGATCCCGCCGCGCGGCGAGGCACCCGCCGCATGAGGTCCTGAGCCGGACGCGGCCAAGCCGCGGCGACGGATCCCGCCGCGCGGCGAGGCACAGCCCGTGGTGCTTGGCACGTCCCAAGAGCGAACTGACCCTCGTACGGCACCGCGATTCGGCCAAGCGGCGCGGCAAGACGCTTCAGCGGTCGATCGGCACAGGTCACGTGCGAACCGACCGCCGGCGCCGAAGCGACACTGGATTCGGCGGGGCTGTCCTCGTTCCAAGGGTCAGTTCGCACGTCCCGCGTTCCAAGCGGTGCACGGCTGATCCGAGATCCTTCGACTCGACCGGCACGCTACCCTCGATCCGTGGCAACGCAGTCGCCTGCTGACGGTCCGCGGGAGGCCTCCACGAAACGGTCGCTGAGAATGCGGCGTGGCGTCATCCTCATCGCCATCGTCATGGCGTCCGTGGTGAGCCTGGGCGCCGCGGTCGCCTTGATACAGCCGCGCTCGACCAGCCAGGACCTTGCCGGCCTGGCCCCTTGGCACGAGCTCGACCGGCGATGGGGCACGTACCTCTCGGAACGTGAGTGGGGCACGCCGCGAGAGGACGTGAACGGCAATGGCTGGGGCCGAACTTCCACGACCGCATCTGACCAGGAGTACCGCTTCTTCGATGACGGCATCGCCGGCCTCTCTGATTACCAGGGCGAGTTTCGCATCAGCTGGGCCTTCTGGGACGGTCAGGAGTCAAGCGTGACCGAGCGCTTCGACGGGGCCAGCAACCCGCAAGGTGAGCACGGCGAGACGATCCTGGAGGATCGGGTCTTCCAGGAGAGCAGCCCGACCCATGCCTATTCCCGCCTGACCTATCGCTACCCATTCGAGCAGACGCGTTTCTCCATCGACCTGGAATCGGCCCGGCTGGACTCGGAGATCATGGTCCTCCGGGCATCGGTGACCAACACCAGCGCCGACCCGGGCACGCTCCATGTCGTCCTCAAGGGCTGGCTGACGGAGGACGCGTCGGTCACCGCGGAGACGGGCGGGCTGATCCTCCACGGCGAGTCGTCGCGCGTCGCGATCACAGGCGACGAAGTGGACGACTGGCTCATCACATCGGAGCGTTCCGCGCTGGACGGCCGTCTCCGCGGTCCCGGCCTCCACGGCGGCGGCAGTGGCCACATCGGCCTGCTGTCGTATGAGCTGGGGCTGGCGGCGGGCGATACCCGGTCGGTCGTCATCGCCATCGCCGAGTCAGCGACGCTCGCCGAGGAGGGCGGCGAGGAGACGGGCGAGGAGGGCGGCGTAGATCTGGCCGAAGCCGACAGCGCGGCCATGGCCAAGGCGACCGCCGGGCTCGAGCGCGCGACCGAGGTACTGGCCGTGCGTGCCCGGGAGACTGCCAGCGTCTTCACCGGTGAGGTAAGCGCCCACGAGCCGCTCTATCGCCAGGCCCTGATGAGCCTTCTATGGAGCGAGACCTTCTACCGCTGGGACGGCACGAGCGGCGTCGCGCCCGAGTGGGCCGGCCGCGTGGATGCCCGCGATGTCCTGATCATGCCCGACAAGTGGGAGTACCCCTGGATCGCCTCGTGGGATAGCGCCTTCCACGCGGTCACGGCGTCACTCATCGACCCTCAGCTCGGCGCCGACCAGCTCCGTTTCCTACTCTCCGACCGTTGGCAGCAGCCGGACGGCCACGTACCCTGCGCCGAGTGGGTCATGGATCTGGAGTGTCCACCCATCTTCGCCTGGGCGGCATGGCGAGTCTTCGAGGCCGGCGCCGATCGCTCACTCCTTGAGGAGCTCTACCCGAGCCTCCAGCGACAGTACGACTACTG
The DNA here is from genome assembly GCA_038233295.1 of Candidatus Limnocylindrales bacterium. Classification (GTDB taxonomy): domain Bacteria; phylum Chloroflexota; class Limnocylindria; order Limnocylindrales; family CSP1-4; genus Palsa-1032. Next base: position 2,733 of record JBBSMF010000139.1, read on the forward strand.
GTGGACGGAGCTCTCCATCGGGCCGCGCGGCCTCTTCACGGGCGGCTTCATGGGCATGGACAACCTTCCCCGGCCGAATGCCGCAGCGCAGGCTGACTCCTCTGCCTGGATGGCGCTCTTCGCCTCAGACCTGGCGCGGATCGCCGACGAGCTGGGCGATCCCCCCGCCGCGCAGCGTTACCGCGCCGACCGCTCGGCCATCGCCGACGCCGTCAACGCTCACCTTTGGGATGAGGAGCGAGGCTTCTACTTCGACCTGGACATGACCTCGGAAAGACTCTTCACCGTCCGCTCCTACACCGGCCTCATCCCGCTCATCGCAGGGATCGTGCCGGCCGATCGCCTCCCGCGCATCCTGGACGCGTTGCGTGACGAGGACGCCTTCCTATCCCCGGGCGGGATCCGCAGCCTGGATGCCTCGAGCCCCGTCTACCAACCGACCTACGCCGCGCGAGGCGTCAACTCCAACTGGCTGGGACCCGTCTGGGTGCCGCTACAGCTGCTGCTGGTCGAAGCGCTCGTGGAGGTGGATCCGGCGCTGGCCGCGGATATCCGGGAGCGCGTCGTGACGAACGTGGAGCGTGAGTGGCTTGAGACGGGCCACCTCTGGGAGTACTACGACGGCGATACCGGCGAGGGGCTGGGCGCCGACGCCCAGGCGGGCTGGACGGCCGCCGTCGCCAACCTCATCGCGGAGGGCTGGCCGCCCTGAGTCCCGCTACCGCTCCGTGGCTGTGATGCGGTAGATGCCGCCGGCGAAGTCGACCAGGTAGAGCTCGCCCGCCTCGTCCTCGCCCATCGAGACACCGAGATGGTCGGTGCGCAACATACGACGGTACTCGGCCGCGCCGGTCCCCAGCCCGGTGGCTGCGTCCAGGCCCCAGATCTCGCCGCTGCAGTAGTCGGTGAACAGGTAGGCACCGGCGAGAAGTGGACTCGCCGTGCCGCGGTAGACGTACCCGCCGGTGATGGCGCAACCCTTGTCGCGAGTGCCGTAGGTCGTCACCGGCAGGACGTACTCGGCGGGATCGCAGTCCGGCTCCAGATGGCAGCGCGTGCCCTCCATGTCCGACCAGCCGAAGTTGACGCCTCCCTCCCCGGGCGGGATGACATCGATCTCCTCCGAAGTGTCCTGTCCGACGTCGCCGATCCAGAGCGCGCCGGTCTCCGTGTCGAAGCTGGCCCGCCAGGGGTTGCGCAGCCCGTATGCCCAGATCTCCGGCTGGCGTCCCTCGCCCGCGCCGGCGTACGGGTTGTCATCCGGTATCGCGTACGGCGCCTCCCCGTCCACGTCGATGCGCAGGATGTTGCCCATCAGCTCGCTGCGCTTCTGACCGTTGCCGAAGGGGTCCCCAGGCGAGTTACCGCCGCCATCGCCGACCGCGATGTAGAGCATGCCGTCCGGCCCGAAGCCCATCCAGCCGCCCTTGTGGTTCCATTCAGGATGATCGATGCGCAGGATGTCCCGACCCGAGTCCCGCGGCACGGTCCCCTGCCCTTCAGCTGTGTACTCCTGGATGAAGGAGCGGTCGTTACCGTCCGTCCAGTGGACGAAGAACCGCCCGTTCGACTCGAACTTTGGGTGGAAGGCGACGTAGTGGAGCCCGCGCTCACCCTGGGTGTCGACCCTGTCACGGATGTCCAACAGCGGCTCATCGGCCAGCGAGCCATCAGGCTGGAGCACGCGGATGCGGCCGGCGCGCTCGACGATATACAGCGTCCCGCTGCCATCGCCAGCGTGGGTCACCGCGACCGGTGAGTCGAGACCGGTGACGACCTCTTCCAGAGCGAGCTGGACGCGACGCGGGTCGAAGCCGGTGGCCGGCGGATCGCTGGGTCCCGTGGAGGGATCGTCTGTCGGGTCACCGGTGGGGTCGCTCGAGGGCGCCGGGCTCGCGGGATCCGATGGCGAAGGCGGAACGGACGGAATCGACCCGATCGGACTTCCGGACGGATCCGCGCCGCCCGAGGGGGGAATCGATGGGTCCAGCGATGTCACAGCGGACGAGCCGGCTGCGGACGGGGTGCGGGTCGCGGATGGCCCGCCACCGCAGGCGGAAACGACGATGAGCGCGCAGAGCGCGAGGGGGGAGAGTGTCAGTCGAGGCATGCTGCGCATGGTACGGGGGACAGCGCC
>JBBSMF010000140.1:0-4869 GCA_038233295.1 Candidatus Limnocylindrales bacterium
CGAGTCAGCTACGGATCAGGTCGTCGAGCCGTCCACCCAGCGGTCGATATCGCGGTCGTAGGAGACCAGCTCCTCGGGACGGAACCACAGGCCCAGCTCCGCCTCCGCGTTCTCCACCGAATCCGACGCGTGCACCAGATTCTGACCCGTCTCCAGGGCGAAGTCGCCGCGGATCGTGCCCGGCACAGCCTCGTGCGGCCGCGTGGCACCGTTGATGGCCCGGCAGACGGCGATGGCGTTCAACCCCTCCAGCGCGATGGCCACCAGCGGCGAGGAGACGATGAACTCCACGAGGCCGGCGAAGAACGGCTTCTCTCGATGGGCGTCGTAGTGGCGCTCCGCCAGCTCCCGATCGACGGCCACCAGCTTGAGGCCCACGATGCGCAGCCCGCGCTGCTCATACCGTTCCAGGATGCGTCCGACCAGGAGGCGCTGGACGCCGTCAGGCTTGATGAGGATGAGGGTCTTCTCGGTCACTGGTGCTCCTTGTCCGTGGTGCGGGCCGCAACAGCCCGAAGGGACTGCTGGAAGGCGGCCGTGGCGTCTGATTCCCGACCCAGCGCGCGGTAGGCGTCGCCGCGTACCAGGTGGAGGGCGGCCACGGCTGGGTCGTCGTTACGGCCCGCGGCCAGCGCCTCGTCGGCTCGGGCGAGGATGAGAGGCGCGAGAGCCGCGTCCGCACGAAGCAGCAGGCCGAGCCGCTCCGCCACGCCGGTCAGACGCTCAGAGCCGATGGCGTCTGCGATGGCCGCCAGCTCCGTCGCAGCAGCCCGGCCGAACTCCACGCCTGCGTCCGGGTCCGGCACGTGGATGGCCGGCGGGTCGCTGGTCGCCGCGGCCGTCGCCGGGACCGACGAGTCCCGGTCGTGGACCTCACGCCCGCCCGCCAATCCGCCCCAGGTCATCGTGCCGGGCGCCAGCGGCATGGGCGTCGATCCTCCGGACGGCCAGGCGCTGCTGCGTGGCTGCCCCGCGAACAACCGATCGACCTGGCCGCCGACGCACTCGAGAGCGCGTGCTGCGAGCGCGCGGGCATCGAGCAGGTGGCCATCGTGATCGAGGGCCTCGGCGGAGATGATCATCGCCATCGGCTCTTCGCCACCGGCCGCCAGGTGGGCAGAAGCGGCCTGGCCGGCGCCCATCAGATCGCCGTTCCGCCAGCGCACCTCGGCCAGATCGGCCAAGGCGCTGACATCGAGCGTGCGGGCAGCGGCCATCTGCTCCAGCTCCGCGCGCGCTAACGCGAGCAGGCCGCCCCGCAGGTGGAGCCGCGCCAGGCGCGCGTCGACACTCCGCTCCACGTCCGCCGCTCGCTCCGAACCTACCGCTCCATCCGAGTCGGTCCCTACCGTGGCGGGGCCGCTCACGGGAGTCGCAGCGCCTTCTCCAGGCGACGCGCGTTCCGGCCGGGTGCGATGACGGCCAGCGACAGCGCCTCGTCGCGGATCAGCCGCTTCGCCAGGGAATGGATCGCCTGGGGGGTCACCGAGTCGAGTGCCGCGAGCGCATCGTCCAGGGTCAGGACCCGATCGTGGAGTGCTTCCTGGACCCCGAGCCAAGACGCGAGGTGGCGGCTCTCTTCGAGGCGAAGCTCCAGACGGCCACGAGCATAGGCGCGCGCCTTGGCCAGCTCCTCGACCGGCACCGGCTCGTCGCGCAGGCGGGCCAGTTCCTCCAGGATGGCGGTCAGGGCGGCCTTCAGGTCGGTCGGGTCGATGCCCGCGTACACCTGGAGCGTGCCGCAGTCAGCGTAGTCGGACGTGAACGAGTGCACGTCGTAGGCCAGGCCAGCTTCTTCGCGGATGCGCAGGAAGAGCCTGCTGCTGGACCCATCGCCCAGGATCGTGTTGAGCAGCTCGAGCGTCCACTGGTCGCGATGGTCCCGGGGGAGAGCGGGCAGGCCGAGGCACACGTGCGCCTGCGAGGTGTGCTGTTCGAGCAGTGCGAACCGCTTGTGCGGCAGCTCCGCGGCCGGAGCGAATCCGGGCACCTCGCCGGGGCCGGTCCCGAACGTGTCGGCCACCATCGCCACGGCCTCCTCGTGGGACAGGTCTCCCGCCACGGCCACCACGATGTTGGCCGGACGGTAGCCCGCCGACCAGAAGGCGCGGATATCCTCGTCAGCCAGGCTGCGCACGGACGTCTCGTCGCCGGCGATCTCCCAGCCCAGGGGCGTGTCGCCGAAGAACGTCTCATCGAAGACGTTGAAGACGTACTGGCCAGGGTCGTCGCGGTACGAGCGGATCTCCTCGACGATGATGTCGCGCTCCTTGGCGATGTCCTCGCTGCGCAGCAACGGCCGGCGCATGAGCTCGCCCAGGACGTGGAAGCCACGTTCGGCGTCGCGCACGGGCAGGCGGGTCCAGTACACGGTCGACTCGCGGTCGGTGGCGGCGTTGGAGGTGCCCCCGATGCCCTCGATGGCCTCCGAGACGGCGCGCGTCGACGGGTACGCCTCAGTGCCCTTGAAGGTGAGGTGCTCCATGAAGTGGGCCGTGCCGGACTGCTCGCGGCTCTCCAGCCGCGAACCCACCATCACGTACGCGGCGATCGACAGGGATCGGGTGCCGGGCAGACGTGCGGAGATGACACGCGGCCCCTCTGGCAGCGCGGTTCGTTCGAACATGCGCCCGAATGCTACACGGGGCGAGGTGTGGCGGCGGCCTTCAGCGAGACTTGGCACGGCCTGGGCGCCGTACCCGTCACGGCCCGCGGTTCCGACGCTTGGCACGCGTGACCGGCGCTTGGCACGCGTGATGAGCGAACGGACCCCCGAAGTCCCACCGGGACCTGGCCAAGCGCGCCGCGCGGTTCCTGGGCGGTCGATCGGCACGCATGGTGAGCGGATCGGCCCCTGACGGCGCGGTGGCAGCGGCCCGCGCGACGCGGCGCTCCGTCCGGGGGTCAGGTCGCACGTGTGGCGTGCCAAGCGTCTTGACGGCCGGAGTCCACAAGATCGGGACGGCCGACCCGATGCGCCGACCCTATGGATGGGCCGTGGACGCTCCTCTTCGACGGCGTCGAGGGCCCAGGAGCAGGCCGACGACGAACACCGCACCGAACGCCGCCGCGAGTGCCCCGAGCGCGACGCTCGGCGTGGCGTGGGTCATCGCCACGTCGGTCCGAGGGGGCTCCTCGTCGCACCAACCACATACCGAATGGTCCCAGCCGTGCCGCTCGACGAGCGCCAACAGGTCTTCGGGATAGCGCTCCAGGAGGAAGTCACGGACCGCAGCGAAGCGCGGCTCGAGGATGCCCACCTCGACGCGGTTCTCGATCACCGCTGGGCCGTAGCCCACGATGCCCGCCACCCGGGAGTCGGCCGCGATGAGGTCCTTTATCTCTTCCATCATCTCCGTCAATCGGAGCTGGCTGTACTTCACCTCGCGAGTGACCACCTCGAACCAGTCCGGCGCGTCCGGAGGGATCACCGACAACGCCTCATCGATCAGTGCCTGCGTCGTGCTCGGCGTCGTGAGCAGGACCACGGTGCCTCCCGCCCGCTGGTCGATGTAGAGGCCACCGAACGCGTCGTCGTGCCGGTCGACGAAGCGGGTCAGGTCTCCCAGATACAGCTCGACCGCATTGCGGCGGTCGATCCCGGCCGCCTCCTCGGTGGTCAGCGGTACGCCCCACGTGCAGTTCGCAGCAGGATCGTCCAGCAGCCGTCGGATGAGGTCGGTGGCGGCGGACAGCCCGAAGGTCTGGCGGAAGTCGAGGGACGTCTCGAACGTCCCACAGCTCGCCGCCTTCGCCTCTGTCGGCGTCGTCAGCGTGGCGCCGGCCGCCGTGATCAACGAAGCGACGATGAGGTAGGCCGCCCAGCGCCAGATGCCGTACGGCCTTGACGTCCTGCGTGGATGAGGCATGGACATCAACCTAGCCCGCGGGTGGCGGAGGCGTCAGGACACTTTGGAGCCAGGGCGCCGCGAAGAAGAGCACGAAGGCGATGGCCGCCAGCCACATCAGCGGATGCACGTCGCGCGCGCGTCCCTTCACCACCTTCAGGAACACGTAGGTCACGAACCCCGCAGCGATGCCCGTGGTGATGGTGAAGGTGAGCGGCATCACGATCAGCGTGGCCAGGGCCGGGAAGGCCACGTCGATGTCGCTCCAATCGAAATCCTTGGCCAGCGTGAAGAGCAGGTAGCCCACGATGACCAGCACTGGTGCCGTGGCCTGGGCGGGCACGATCCCGGCGATCGGCGCGAAGAGGATGGCGATCAGGAAGAGCACGCCCACCACGACCGCCGTGAAGCCGGTCCGGCCTCCCTCCGAGACACCCGCCGCGGACTCGATGTAGGTCGTGTTGGAGCTGACGCCGAAGGCGCCGCCGGCGATGGCTGCCACCGAGTCGACCACCAGGACGTTGCGGATGCCGGGCAGCCGGCCCTGCTCGTCGACCAGACCGGCCTGTTCGCCCACCCCGATGACCGTGCCCATGGTGTCGAAGAAGTCGGAGAGCATCAGGCTGAAGATGACCAGCGAGATGATCAGGATCCAGGCGATGCCCTCGCCCTTGGTGAAGATGCCGAACAGGTACTCCGGCCTGAGCGGCTGGAAGATGGTCGCGAAGTTATCCAGGCTGAAGTCGAAGATGTAGCCGCTCATCTCCGTGGGCAGCACTGCCGTATTCGGCAGGAATCCGGAGTTCGCCGTGCCCACGGCCATGTTGAGCACCACGGCCACCGCGGTCGTGAGCAGGATGCTGATGAGCAGCGCGCCGGTGACCTTGCGTGCCACCAAGGCTAGCGTGATGGCGAGGCCGATGACGAAGGTCAGTGTGGCCACGTTCAGGATGCCCGCCGGGACCACCGGCGGCACAGCGCCCGTTGAGACCACGAAGCCGCCGTTCACCAGCCCGATGAA
>JBBSMF010000141.1:0-4862 GCA_038233295.1 Candidatus Limnocylindrales bacterium
ATATCATCGCGGCTTCCGGGCCTACGACTGGTTGGCGCGTCATCTGCGTCCGCCGCTCTGGCTCCATGGTCATTCCCCGCTGGCGGCATGTCCCAGCCCCATCGACCAGCTCGGACCGACGTGCGTCGTGAACGTGACCGGTGCCACCCTCGTGGAGCTCCAGCCCTTCGCCGCCTGAGATCCGCAGAGAGCGGTGCCCGCCCTGCGAGGCGACGCCACAACGAGTAAGATGAGCATCGAACAGCGGTTATATGCCATTGCGTACCCTGTTCACTCCCACATTCGAGTCGTCCGAGGGTCTGCGTGGCCGCGTTTCGCCGGTATGTCCAGGGTTTTCGCGGGTTCGAACGGGACGCCCGCGTCTTCCTCGTGGCGACGCTCTTCTCCGGGGCTGCCATCAGCCTCTTCTGGATCGACTTCAACCTGTACCTGTCGGCGCTGGGAGTCGACCGCGCCACGATCGGGTTGGTGGCCGCCACGGGATCCCTGTCCGGTGCGCTGACCGCCTTCCCGGCGAGCATGCTCTCCGACCGTATCGGCCGGCGCCTCGTGATGATCGGCGGGATCGGCCTGATGGGAACGGCGCTGGCCCTGCTGTCCGTGGTCGATTCGCTGCCCATGGTGTTCCTGCTGGCGGCCATGTATGCGGCGGGTCAACAGAGTCTCTTCGTGGTGCAGATCCCCTTTCTGACGGAGCACAGCCGGTCCGACCAGCGCAGTGAGCTGTTCTCGCTCCAGTTCGCGCTGATGCAGGTCACCCAGGTCGGTGCCGCCGTGCTGGGCGGCGTGACCGCCACGGCCATCGCTGCCGCTGTGGGCATCGGTCCTGCCGAGGCGGGCGTCTTCCGCATCGTGCTGATGATCCAGACCGCGCTGTTGGTCGCGGCCCTGCTGGTCATGACCCGCGTCCGCGATGACCGGCGACGCGCCAAGGAAGCCCGGACGCCCACCGCGCCGAGTCGCCTGGGCCGCCTGGGCATCCGAGTCAGCGATCGGAGGCTCTTCGTCAAGCTCCTCCTGCCGGGCTTCCTCATCGCCCTGGGTGCCGGCCAGGTGATCCCGTTCCTGAACCTGTATGTCAGTGGGAAGTTCGCCTTGGACCTCTCTCAGATCAACGGCGTCTTCGCCCTGACGGGCTTCGGTACGGTGCTCGCCATCCTCATCCAGCCGGCGCTGGCGAGACGCTTCGGCAAGGTCCGCTCGGTGGTCATCGTGCAGGTCGCTAGCCTGCCTTTCCTGGCCGTGCTCGGCTTCTCGCCCATCCTGTGGCTGGTCATCATCGCCATGGCCGTCCGGAACTCACTGATGAACGCCGGTAATCCCATCCTGAACGCCTTCGCCATGGAGCAGGTCCGCCCTGATGAGCGCGCCACGCTGGCTGCTGCCATGAGCGTGCTCTGGTCAGTGGGCTGGGTCATCGCCGGACCCTGGTACAGCCTCGTCCAGGCGAACCTCGGATTCGAGCGGGGCTACAACGTCGCCTTCATCACCATCATGGTGCTCTACAGTGTCGCCACCAGCCTTTATCTGTGGTGGTTCCGGGATGCTGAGGTCCTGCCCGGACGGTCGATCACTGGCTCGGTGACAGGCAGTGGCGATCCGAGCGCCTCGGACCTGACGCCAGCGCTCGACCCCCAGCGCCCGAGGAGAGCATGAGCATCAGCATCAGACCGCTCCAGGACGGTGAGCTACGCGCGTGGATGGCCGTGGTCGAGACCGCCTTCGGGGAGGAGTCCCGTGACGACGCCTTCGCCGCTTTCCAACGCGTCGCCGAGCCTGACCGGATCCTGGTGGCAACCGACGGCGAGGCGATCGTGGGCGGCGGCGGCGCCTTCACCTACCGGCTCACGGTACCCGGCGGCGAGGTCGCTGCGGCGGGTGTCACGGCCGTGGGCATGCTGCCCACGCATCGACGGCAGGGAGCCTTGACGCAGCTGATGCGGACCCAGCTCGACGATGTGCAGCGGCGGGGTGAGCCGGTGGCCATGTTATGGGCCTCGGAGGGCAGCATCTACCTCCGCTTCGGCTATGGGCTGGCCGCTCTGGAGGCGCGGCTGGAGGTGCCACGAGCCAGCTCCGCCTTCCGCCTGCGCGATGCGCCGGAGGGCACGACGCGCATCGTGTCTCGTGAGACGGCGGCAGGGTCGTTCCCATCCATCTACGACCGGCTGCGGGTCGAGACCCCGGGTTTCTTCGATCGGTCAGGCTCGTGGTGGGACGTCGAGGTGCTGGACGATCCGGAATACCATCGTCGCGGTGCGGGACCCAAGCGCTTCGTGCTGTATGAGGCGGACGGAGGGCCAGAGGGGTACCTCATCTACCGCATGGCGGGCGACTGGGACAAGCGAGCGCTGGAGGTCCGCGAGCTGATGGCGGCCACTCCGCGGGCGCTGCGCGAGCTGTGGCGCTTCTGCTTCGGGCACGACCTCGTCACCACCATCCGTGCCGGCCGCCAGGCTGCGGATCACCCGCTGCTGCTCCTCATGGCGGAGCCCCGACGGCTGGAGCTCCACGTCGGTGATGCTCTCTGGCTGCGCATCGTCGATGTGGCGGGCGCTCTTTCGGCGCGTACGTATGCCTCAGGCGATCGCGTGGTGATGGAGATACCCGACCCCTTCCGACCGGAGACGGCGGGGCGGTGGGCGCTCGATACATCGGGTGAGCGGGCGCGAGTGGACCGGACCGACGACCCCGCTGACATCGCGCTCGACATCGCGGACCTGGCCTGCCTTTACCTGGGCGCCTTCAGCACGAGCGATCTGGCGCGGGCCGGCCGCACGACGGAGCTGACCCCCGGCGCCCGAGGCCGTGTCGACGCCCTCTTCCGCACGGACCGGAAGCCGTGGTGCCCGCAGGTCTTCTGACGGGCGGTAACCGAAGGAGTCGAGACATGAAGGTGGGGGTCGTCCTGCCCATCGCTCAAGAGGCGGACACCGGTGAGATCCAGCCCTGGTCAGAGCTGTGGGAGCTCGCCCATCGGGCCGAGGCGGGTGGGCTCGATTCGGTCTGGGTCTTCGACCATGTGCTCTTCCGCTTTCCCGACCAGCCAGCGCGGGGCCTGTGGGAGTGCTGGACGCTCCTTTCGGCGCTGGCCGCCTCCACACAACGGGTGGAGCTGGGCACGCTCGTGCTGGCGACCCCATTCCGCAACCCTGCGCTGCTGGCCAAGATGGCAGCGACCGCGGACGAGGTCAGCGCTGGACGCCTGATCCTGGGCATCGGCACTGGCTGGCATGAGCCGGAGTTCGACGCCCTCGGGCTCTCGTTCGGTCACCGCTTCTCGCGCTTCGAGGAGGCCTTGGCCATCATCGTCGGGCTCCTGCGGGATGGCCAGGTCGACGTGCAGGGGCGCTGGAGCTCAGCGGCAGAGGCAGAGCTGCTGCCCCGCGGACCGCGTGAGGAGGGTCCGCCCATCCTGATCGCGGCTCGTGGACCTCGGATGCTGCGCCTCACGGCGGAGCATGCGGACGCCTGGAACGCCGCCTGGTTCGGCCGGCCGACGCGCTTCCTTCCGCGCCGGGATGACCTCCTGGCTGCCTGCGATGAGGTCGGTCGCGACCCAGCCACGCTGTCGATGACGGCGGGCCTGCGCATCGTGGATCCAGCCACGCAGCCGGATGAGCCGCTCGACCCGGACTCCACCCTCGACCTGCGATCGGTCCGGGCCATCGCGGACGGCCTGGCCGAGTGGGCCGAGCTCGGCGTCGATCACGTGATCTGTTCGCTGGAACCGGGCACCCGAGAAAGCTTCGATCGGCTGGCCGAGGCCGTCGCAGTCCTTCGAGCGAGCTGATCGGCGCTTCGGCCGGGTCCCGCGAGAGCGGCATCCGCAAGGTCCGGCGATGATGCGGCCATGGAGCACATGAAGACCCGCGGTCCCGGGGCTGGACTGATATCGGCCGGCCTGTTGGTGCTGGCCCTCGTGTTCGCGACCGGGCTCTTCGTGGGTCAGGGCATAAGCCGGGGCGGGGGAGGGGTGGCGCCGCCCATTGGAGACACGGAGCCATCCGGCGTGGCGGCGGTTTCGACGAGCTCATCGCCCGGCACACCGGCCGCAACGGTGCCCCCCAGCGGCGAGCTTCCCATGGGACCGCCCAGCGCCGCTCCCACCCAGTCGACCGTACCGGCCATGAGCCTAGCTCCCTCACTTCCTCCTTCCTCGCCGCCGCCCGCCTCGCCGCCGCCCGCCTCGCCGCCGCCCGCCTCGTCCGCGCCGACCGCCCACCCCCCCAGTCCCGGAGCAGGACCCAGCGTGCCGCCTGACGCGCCCGACGACTTCGCGCTGTTCTGGGAAGCCCTCAAGGTCATCCAGGAACGCTATGTGGATCGTTCGGATCTGGATGACACGGAGCTGACGTACGGCGCCATCCGGGGCATGGTCGAGGCACTGGGCGATACCGGCCATACCGTGTTCCTCACTCCGGACGAGAAACAGGCACAGCAGGACTCCTTGAGTGGCACCCTCGTCGGCATCGGCGTCATGCTTGGTGAGCGTGGCGGCCGCCCCGTCGTCGCGTCGGTCATCAGTGGCGCGCCGGCCGAGGCCGCCGGCGTGCGTTCGGGCGACATCATCCTGGCCGTCGATGGCACCTCTGCCGAGCGCTTGGGGACGGAGGGCATCGTAGAACGCGTGCGTGGCGTCGCGGGCACCCAGGTCACGCTCACGGTCCTGCATCGCGGCGTGCCTGAGCCTGCGGAGATCACCATCGTCCGGGAGCTCATCCAGTTGGAGCCGGTGAGCTGGAGCTTCGTGCCGGGCACGGAGATCGCGGACGTGCGGCTCATCCAGTTCTCCTCCGGGGCTGCGGATGCGGTCCGTGTCGCGCTGGAAGAGGCCATCGCGGCGGGCGCTGAGGCGATCA
>JBBSMF010000142.1:0-4859 GCA_038233295.1 Candidatus Limnocylindrales bacterium
GATGCTCCCCCAGCAAGCGGGCCTGCGACCACGAGCGGCGGCGCAGGTTCACCGGCTACGAGCGGCGACATAGACCCGGCCAAGCTGTCGGGCGCCGCCCTGCTCCTGACTCAGCAGCGCGGCGACCGCGGTGTCATCGACTCGCTCGTGGCCGGCTTCGAGTCCGGGACCGAGCGTCTGGGTTACGAGGACGCGCAGATCGTCCAGCTCGACGATCCAGCCACATACGAACAGACCATCCGCCAGGTGGCGGACTCTGGCGTCTCCATCATCGTCGCGACCTTCCCCCCCATGATCGACTCCGTCAAGGCGGTAGCGCCGGACTACCCGAACGTCAACTTCGTGATCATCGACGCGCGCTTGGGCGAGGACTTCCCGAACGTCCAGGAGCTCTTCTTCTACGAGAACGAGTCTTCCTATCTAGCCGGGGTCGCCGCGGGCCTGGTCACGGAATCAGACCGTGTCGCATTCATCGGCGGCGGTGACGTCGACGTCATCAACCGCTATCTGGTCGGCTTCTACGAGGGCGCCCATGCGACCAATGAGAACGTGACCGTCTGCTGGTCCTACGCAGACTCCTTCGAGGACCCGGCGCGGGGCAAGGAGTTGGCGCTGGCTCAGATCGAAGACGGGGCCGACGTGCTCCACGCTGCGACGGCCGGCACCCAGCTCGGGATCTACGAGGCTGTCGAAGAGCAAGATGTCGCTTTCATCAGCGCCGACGTCGACGTGCGGCCCTTGGCCCCCACTGCGGGCCTGTTCGCCACGGGACCGCGCTTCGACGAGGCGGTGGTGATCGGGCTCGAGCAGAACGCCACCGGTGACTTCCAGCCCGGTTTCCAGCAGTACGGCATCGAGTCCGGGCTGGTGGGGGCCACACCGTTCTCCGAGCGTGTTTCGGCCGAGGTGGTCGAGGCGGTCGAGCAAGCAGAGGCCGGCATCGCAGCCGGAGAGATCGAGGTCGCCGACGATACTGCGCTGGCCGACCTTGAGAACTGCTCCTGACCAGGCGCTGATCCCCCGGGGCACCGATCCCCAGATCGGTGCCCCTAACACCTCTCGCCTGAGCACCATGTCTTTGACACGCGTACCCGAAGAGGCCGGTCCGCCGGAGCCCAGCGAACCGTCGGCGGCCTCCCCTGGCGAGCACGCCCTGCGCCTGGAGGGCGTCTCCAAATCGTTCGGCGACATCCGTGCCAACGAGGACGTCACGCTCCGAGTCCGTCGCGGCGCCATCCATGGCATCGTCGGTGAGAACGGTGCGGGCAAGACCACGCTCATGCGCATCGCCTACGGCTTCTATCAGGCGGACGCGGGTCACATCTTCGTTGACGATGGACCGGTCGACCTCACGAGCCCTCGGGTCGCGCTCGGCTCCGGCATCGCCATGGTCCACCAGCACTCGCTCCTGGTGGACTCCCTCACGGTGACCGAGAACATCCTGCTCGCGACCGACAAGCCGATCCTCTCGTTCGCACCGGCCCAGGCACGGATCCGCGAGATCGGCGAGCGCTACGGACTGGCCGTGGATCCGACGCGGAAGGTAGGGCAGCTGTCCGTAGCCGCCAAGCAGCGCGTCGAGATCCTGAAGGCCCTCTATTTCGACGCTCGGATCATTATCCTCGACGAGCCCACTGCCGTGCTCACGCCGCAGGAAGCCCGCGGCCTCTTCGCTCACCTGCGCAGCTTCGCCGAACAGGGCAAGACGATCCTCATCATCACCCACAAGTTGCCCGAGGTGATGGTCGTCACGACGGAGGTCTCCGTGATGCGCGGTGGACGCCTGGTATACGAGGCGCGGACGGCCGAGACCACGGAGGGGGACATCGCTCGCGCGATGGTCGGCCGCGCGGTCGCGCTGCGCATGCATCGGGACCGGACCGTCGAGGCCGAGGCGGCGGACAGCACGATCTCGCCCGAGACGGTACTCGAGGTGCGCGGCTTGACGGTGGCCGACGATCGCGCCGTCCCCCGGCTGCGCTCGGTCGACCTCGATGTCCGTGCCGGCGAGATCGTGGGCATCGCCGCGGTCGAGGGCAATGGCCAGTCGGAGCTCGTGGAGGCCGTCACCGGCCTTCGCCGACCCACGGAGGGGACGATCCGGATACTGGGACAGGACGTCACCGGCAGCGATCCGCGGCGGCGCCGGGAACGGGGTCTGCGCCACATCCCGGAGGATCGGTTGCAGAGCGGGGTCAACCCGACCGCTTCGGTGCGAGAGAATCTGATCTGTGGTCGACACTACCGCCCGCCGCTGGCGGGACGCTGGCGGATGCGCACCGAACAGGTGCAGCGCTACGCGGCCGGCCTGATGGAGCGCTTTGCGATCCTCGCCCCCGACACGTCGACGCGTGTCGGCAACCTGTCGGGCGGGAACATGCAGAAGGTGGTCATCGCACGTGAGCTGGAGGAGGGTGCGCGGCTCATCGTCGCCGCTCAGCCGACCCAGGGCGTGGACATCGGCGCGACCGAATCCATCCGGAACGAGCTGCTCCGGATGCGCGGCGAGGGCGCGGCGATCCTCCTCGTGTCGTCCGAGCTGTCCGAGATCGTGGATCTCGCGGACCGGGTGGTCGTGTTGTTCAGCGGGAGCGTCGCGGGACGCCTGAGCGGCCGCGAGATCCAGGAGGAGAAACTGGGGTTACTCATGATGGGCGGCGCATCCCGCTCGGAGATGGCCGATGCCTGAGGCGCGCTCGCTGCCGCTTCGCAACATCGGAGCGGCCATCCGCGGGCCATCGATCGCCATCCTCCTCGGATTCCTTGCGGCAGCCGTGCTGGTCCTGCTCATCGGCAAGGATCCCATCGAGGCCGCGGACGCCCTGTGGCGAGGCGCGTTCGGCACGCCCAACAACATCGCCGGCACGCTCGCGCTGGCCACGCCGCTCATCTTCAGCGCCCTGGCCTTCGCCGTGGCGTTCCGCGGTTCGATGTTCAACGCCGGCGTGGAGGGCCAGCTCATCATCGGCGCATTCCTGAGCGCCTTCGTTGGGTTCAGCTTCGACGGCCTGCCAGCGCTGGTACACCTGCCGCTCATGCTTGCAGCCGGTGCGCTGGGGGGCGCCCTCTGGGCACTGCTGCCGGCCATCTGGCGCGTGGGCCTCGGGGCTAACGAGATCGTGACCACGCTGATGATGAACTTCATCGCCATCGCGCTCACCGACTATCTCGTCTTGTACCCGTTCCGCCTACCGGGCCAGTCGGGCTCGGCGATCCGGACGGAATCGATCAACCCCAGTGCGGATCTCCCCTCCTTGTGGCCGCCCTACAACGTCACCATCGCACTCCCGCTGGCAATCCTCTGCGTGATCACGGCGTGGTACGTGCTGCGGCGCTTCGTGGTGGGTTACGAGGTGCGCATGGTGGGTAGCGCTCCGCGCTTCGCCAAGGCCGGGGGCATCCCGCCGGGCCGGCACATGGTGGGCGTCATGATGGTCAGCGGAGCCCTGGCGGGCCTCGGGGGAGCCGCCCAGGTGGGCGGCGTCTTCAATGCCTTCGTGTCGCCGTTCGCCACGGGCCTGGGCTTCAATGGCGTGCTCGTCGCGTTGCTAGTGGGCAACGCCCCGCTCGGGATACCCTTCGCCGCCGTCTTCATCGGCGCGCTCCAGAGCGGCGCCATCGGCATGGAGCTGACGACCAGCATCTCCCGATACCTGGTGGCCGCGCTCACGGCGACCATCATCATCTTCGTGTCCGCCCGTCAGTTCGGCGGCCGGCGCCTTCCCTGGTCGACGGTCGCCCGAGGCCGGTCACCACAGCCACGAGCCAAGGCCACGGACCCGGCCGATGGGACGGGCTCGTAGGTGGAGATCCTGGTGGCAGCGCTGGGTCCCGGCCTGCGCACGGCATCTCCGATCCTGCTCGCCGCCCTCGGCGGCATCTTCACGCAGCGTGCCGGCGTCTTCAACATCGCCCTTGAGGGCTACATGCTGGTCGGAGCCTTCGTGTCGGTGGTGGTGGGAGCAGCGACCGGGTCGGTCTGGCTCGGCGTGGCGGCGGCCATCGTGGCCTGTACCGTCCTCGCGCTGCTGATGGGCTTCGTGGTCTTGAGCCTGCGAGGCGATGCCGTGGTGGTGGGCATCGCGGTGAACCTGCTTGCAGCCGGGCTGACCGCCTTCCTGCTCCAGGAGATCACCAACGGCGGCGCGTTCCTGCGGACGACGGCCAGCCTGCCTAACCTCGATCTGCCCTTCCTGGCCGGCATCCCGCTCCTGGGTGACCTCTTCGCCAGCCAGGGCATCCTGGTCTGGGTGGCGCTCGCACTCGTCCCGGTCATCGCCTGGATCCTCGCGCGTACCTCGCTCGGACTGCGGATGCGGGCGGTGGGCGAGCACCCGGAAGCAGCTGTGGCCGCGGGCGTGAACGTGTTGCGCACGCAGTACATCGCCTTCGGACTTTGCGGCGCACTGTGCGCCCTGGCGGGCGCGCAGCTGGCCCTTGGCTTGCTCAGCCTCTTCTCCATCAACATGACGGCTGGTCGCGGCATCATCGCCTTCGCTGCGGTGATCTTTGGTGCCGCGGCCCCGCGCTGGGTAGCCCTCGCGGCTATCGTCTTCGGCGTGGCCGACGCGGTCGCCAATCGTATGCAGGCGGTCGGGCTGCCGGTCCAGTTCGTCCTGATGGTCCCGTATGTCCTGACCATCGCGGTGCTGCTCATCGCCGCGGTGCCTTGGCGCCGCGTGATGCGGCGGCCCGCTCACGGCACGGCTGTGGCAAGCGCGTGAGCGACCGTCGGCCGGCGCCCGTGGGAGACCCGTCGATCCGCGTTGCGGGCTCCGCCGAGGGCAGCCCCCCGGTGCCCGACGTGACGATCGTGGGCCAGGCCACGATCGACGACATCCATCGCGAGGACGGCACGA
>JBBSMF010000143.1:0-4842 GCA_038233295.1 Candidatus Limnocylindrales bacterium
CCGGCGGGCATCGCTGCCTTCGAGGCGCGCCGGCCGGACAGAACGGGCATCTACTCCTTCGAGCAGCCATTGGCGATCCTTGCGCCAGCCTACGAGGTGCGGCTTGGCGAGAACGTGGCAGCGTTCGACTTCTTCGGGGCTCAGGCCCCCAGCTATCGGCAGGCGGTCATCCACTGGGTCATGGAAGGGAAGCAGGAGTCGACAAGGCTGCGCCGGCTCGAGAAGCTGGTCGATGATTCGGCTGCCGGCCGACGGGTGGCGCAGTTCAGCCGCCCGGTGCGAGGGACGTGAGGTCCAGGTCGGTACGTCCGATCTCTGCTCGCCATGGATCATATGTACAGTTCAGCAGGACGCAAGAGCGAGATGGAGGAGTCTTCGATCATGGATGAGCAAGCCGTTCGGGACCACGCTCAGGCACACTGCGACGCCCTGGTGGCGGGTGACGTCGATGGCGCCGCGGCTGAGTTGAGCGAGGAGCTGCGCTCCAACATCGGCCCGCTGCTGGCACAGTTGCCCCTGCCGCTGACGGAGGCATCCGTCGAGTCGATAGAGCAGGGCGGCACGGCCTTCATCTGTGTCCTGAAGCTGGTGGGCGAGAGCGAGGAGGTCCGCCTCCAGACCCGTTGGAAGGAGCGCGACGGGCGGCCGACCATCGTCGAGGCGAGCCGCATGACCGATGAGACGGAAGAGGTGGGTCCGGCCGTCGACGCGGACCAGAGTGACTCGACCGCGGGATGAGCTCGTTCGGAGCGACCGACCCGCTCGGCTCCGGGAGTGCCGTGCCAGCCGACCTGCTTCGGCCGCTGCGACAGGTGCGCCAGTATCGTGAGTTCACCGAGGAGCCGGTCGACCAGGCGATCCTCGACGCCATCCTCGATGTGGCGCGTTGGTCCGGCAGCAGCCGCAACACCCAGCCCTGGCGGTTCATCGTCATTCGGGACGTGAACACGATCCGGCGGATCGCGACGGCGGGCCTTCCCCAGACTCGTTCGCTGGGAACCGCCACCGCGGCCGTCGCCATCATCCTGCCGGCGGAACCAGATCGCGCGGTTTCTCTCGCCTACGACGACGGTCGGGTCGCCGAGCGGATGCTCATCGCTGCCTCGATGCTCGGCCTGGGCGCTGGGATCGCCTGGGTGCGACCCGATGTCCTCAAGGAGATCGGAAGCCTCCTCGGACTTCCCAGCGACCGTATGGTCCGTACCGTGATGGCATTGGGGCATCCGACGGACGCGGCGCGCGCTCCCAAGTCGGTGCCCGGCGAGGCTCGGCTACCGCGCGATGAACTGGTCTTCCAGGAACGCTACTCCGAGGGCTGAAGGAGACGATCGATGGAAGTGACCTCGATGGGCAGGGCCTTCGGCGAGGTGGTGAAGACCCATCGGATGGCCAAGGGTCTCGACCTCGATGACCTCAGCGACGCCATCGGTGGCACCCCCAGCAAGGGCTTCCTGGCGAGGGTGGAGGAGGGCTCCGTTGGCCCATCGTCAAGTCTCGTGCTGAAGCTCGCCGCCGTGCTGGGGTTGCCGGCGGACCTGATGTTGAACGCCAGCGGCTTCGCCACCGGGACGCAGCGAATGGATGCTCTTAGTGCTCTTGGAAGCGCCACCGGCACGCGTCGCCCGACCAACGGCGCCTGACCGCCCGGAGTCTCCTCAGCCAGTGGTCAGCCGGAATCGCCGCAACGGGCACTCCGCGTCGCTTGGATCGACGAACGTCAAGGGTCTGACGAGCTCGAATTCCTGTTCGTGTCTCGTGGCACCGAGTGGGGATCCGGCGGTCCTGGTGGGGAACGAGTGCCACGGGATGACCGGCGCCGTCTCCGTGGGGATGCGACGGCATCTCTTCCAGGACTTCAGCCTGCCGTCCCAGCCGCGCGACCGTTCCCGATCGCTCTCCGCGATCTTCGCCGACGAGGGGATGGCGACGGGCAACCGCGTGGGCGTCGTGGGTTGGAAGACGTACGCGAGACCCCGAGATGATCGACGCGCCGGCCTATCTCGTGGACGAGCTACGCCGCCTGACCGGACCCACTGGCGCGGTCGAGAACGTGACCGAGATCCTGATAGACGCCGCGGACGGGCTGCGTGTGATCAATGAGGTCGAGCAGTTGGCGGCCTTCGAGTGGGCCGCTTGTCAGACGTCGCAGGGCGTTCGCCGCGTGCTCTTCGGGCTGGAGCTCGGGATGACCGAGCGAGAGGCCGTGCGGCTGCTCGACTCGGGTGGCACGCCGCTGTCCTGCCACCTGATGCTGTCCGAGGGGCCACGGGCCTCGTTGGGACTGCTCAGTCCGATCCATCTCGACGAGTGGGTCAACTCACCCGTGGCGCCTGGCTCGACCATCGAGCTGCGCTCCGGGATGGCCCTCCAGGTCGACATCATCCCGGCCACCGGGACGGACCACTTCACGACCAACATCGAAGACGGCGTGGCGTTGGCGGGCTAGCCCGAGGTTTCGCGGATGAGCCGGCGCACGCCCTCGATGCCCACACGAATCGTGTCATCCATCGATACCTCCGGCCCGAGATGCTGCCCGGCGTACTGGTTGTCCGAGACTTGGAGCACGCAACCCGCGCGAAGTCCTTTCCAGGCCGCGATGACGAAGAGGGCGGCGGCCTCCATCTCGGAGGCCAGCACGCCCGCCTGCCGATAGGCACTCCACCGACGCGTCAGCTCGTCGGCTAGCGGCATCGTCTCCGCTCGGATCTCCGCGTAGAAGGCGTCCTTCGACTCGATGATTCCCGTGTGAAAGGGCAGCCCGAGCCGGCTGCTGGCCTCGACCAACGCATTCACGACCGCCAGGTCAGCCACGGCCGGGAACTCGATCGGCAGATACGCCCGCGAGGTGCCCTCGTCTCGTACGGCGGCCGTGGCTATGACGACCGATCCGACCGGCAGATGGGCCTGCAGCCCGCCCGACTTGCCCACACGGATGAACGTGTCGGCCCCGATGGCGGCCAGCTCCTCCAGAGCGATCGCCGCGGATGGCGCACCGATCCCGGTGGAACAGACCGACACGGCCACGCCGTCAAGCGATCCCGTGAACGTGACGTACTCACGGTTGCGAGCCACCTCGCGGGCGTCATCGAGATACGCCGCGATCTTGGGCACCCGGCCGGGATCGCCGGGTAGGAAGATGTAGCGGCCCACGTCCCCCGGCCCGCAGGCGATGTGGTACTGCTTCCCCTCGCCTACGAGATCTCGCACGTCATCGATCGTCATGCCTGCTGTGTCCTCTTTTCGCCTTCAGTACGACTCGCTGGTAGTGTCCGCGCCCTTGACGCCGCGGGCCAGGACGTAGGCGGTCGACACAGCTTCCTCCGGTGTCTCGGCGAAGCGGATCTCCACGGTGCGGCGCTCGTCCAGGAATCGCCCGTCGACCAGTCCGGGACCGATGCGGTCGGCCCAGCCGCCCGTTCCACGAAGGACGACCACCGGCCGCCCGACCTGGTAGGCGATGGCCAGCTCCATCAGCGTCCCCGCTCCGCCACCGATCATCACGAGCGCATCACAGCCGCGTGCGTCGATGAGGTTGCGGGCGGTGCCAAGGCCCGTCGGCAGTGCGATGTCGACCCAGGCGTTCGCGGCCGATCGATCCAGACCCGGCAGGATCCCCACTGTCAGGCCTCCAGCACTCTTGGCACCGCGCGAGGCAGCCTCCATCACGCCCGACGTGCCTCCGCTCACGAGAACCACTCCGCGCTCACCGATGAGCCGCCCCACGGCCTCTGCGGCGGCGAGTGTCTCCGGTGGCACCTCATCGCTGGTGCCATGCTGCGCCCGTCCGATGATGCCGATGGTGATCACGATCAGATCCCGGCACGCGGGCGCTCACGCGGAGGTGACCCGACGGCCACCGGATGCTGGCTGGCGCCGGCGCGACGTACGCCGCGGGCGACGGTCTCTCTCCGGGTCACGGCCACACTACGGTCCACGGTCAGCGTGGCGGCTGGGCTGGAGTGCTCGATCACGAAGGAGGCCGAGACAGTGCCGAATATGGCGGCCCGCACCGGGTCGCCCGTCTCGTGCAGTCCGACCAGGAACCCGCCACAGAATGCATCCCCAGCTCCGGTGGGATCGACGACCGCGGCTGGGTAGGCAGGCACCTGCCACGCGCCGTCGTCCGCGGTCAGGATGTGGCACCCAGCCGCACCGAGCTTGACGACGACGTGCCGTGCGCCGTGTTCGTGGAGATCCCGCGCGGCAGCCGCGGCGGCGCGTCCGGGAAGGAGTCGCTGCGCGTCCTCCTGGCTGGGCAGGAAGGCAGCGACATCCTCCAAGAGGTTGCGGTCGCTCGGAACCAGACCATCGGTCGCATGCCAGGCATCCATCGTGATCAGCAGATCCGGCCGCGCCTGGCGTAGTGCGCGCGCCAGCGCGTGGTGACTCGATCTCCGGAGTTGAGGAAGATGCACGCCGGCCATGCCCTCTAACCACGTTGCCGGGATGTCGGAGGCCGCAGGACTGAAGGCCAGATACCGCTCCTCTTCATGCGTGTCGTCGCGGAAGCGCGAGCGCTCCGCCGCTGGGATGCGGGCCATGACTTCCGGCGTGAGGTGCCGGGAGCGGCTCCCGTCGGCCCGATAGGCGAAGGCGACGTGAAGTCCCGTCCGATCAACTTCGCGTCCGACGCCGCCCAGCGCGATGCCGCCATCCTCGAACTCCTGTAGGCACGCCTCGGGATAGTCGGATCCGGCGCGGGTGACCATGCCCACGCGGCGGTCCCAGATGGCCACGCCAGCCGCGGCATAGAGGACATTGCCGCCGCAGACGCCCGCGAACCGCTCGCCGGACGCGGTAACCACGCTGTCCAAAGTCAGGCAGCCGAGCACCGCGTACAGG
>JBBSMF010000144.1:0-4836 GCA_038233295.1 Candidatus Limnocylindrales bacterium
ACCACGGCCTTCCCCTTGGCCTTGTAGCTCTCCGCGAAGGTGACCAGGCGTTCGGTCGGGTTCTCGCCGTCCGCACGGGGGCGATTCAGCACTACGTCTTCGACTCGCTCGCGCAGCGCCGGATCGAGCCCGTCGTACACCCCCAGCTGTCCAGCGTTGACGATACCCATGGTGAGACCGGCACGGATCGCGTGGTACAGGAACACCGTGTGGATCGCCTCGCGCACCGGGTCGTTGCCCCGGAACGAGAAGGAGACGTTGGAGACGCCGCCGCTCACCAGCACGCCCGGCAGCTCGGCCTTGATGCGTCGCGTCGCCTCGATGTAGGCGACCCCGTAGCCGGCATGCTCCTCGATGCCCGTGCCGATGGCGAAGATGTTGGGGTCGACCATGACGTCCTCGGAGTCGAAGCCGGCCTTGGTCGTCAGCAGGCGGTGCGCGCGCCCCAGGATCTCCAGCTTGCGCTCGACCGAGTCGGCCTGGCCCTGCTCGTCGAAGGCCATCACGATGACGGCTGCCCCATAGCGACGCGCAAGCCCGGCCTGGTGCAGGAACGCCGTCTCACCTTCCTTCAGGCTCACCGAGTTCACCACCGCCCGTCCCTGGACGCAGCGCAGACCGGCCTCGATGACGGACCACTTGGATGAGTCGATGACGAAGGGGATGCGCGAGATGTCCGGCTCCGAGCCCAGCAGGTTCAGGAAGCGCGTCATGGCCGCTTCCGAGTCGAGCAGCGCCTCATCCATGTTGACGTCCAGCATCTGGGCGCCGTTCTCGACCTGCTGCCGGGCTACCTCCACCGCTTCCGCGAAGCGGTCCTCCAGGACCAGCTTGGCGAAGCGCCGCGAGCCGGTGACGTTGGTCCGCTCGCCCACGTTCACGAAGAGCGACTCGGGGCCGAGGTCCAGCGGCTCCAGACCGGAGAGGCGGGTGCGCCGCTCCACGGTGGGGATCTGGCGGGGGGCATGGCCCTTCACGCGAGCGGCGATGGCGCGGATGTGGTCGGGCGTCGTGCCGCAGCAGCCACCGACCAGGTTGAGGGCGCCCTCGTCGACGAGCTGGCCCAGCACACCGGATGTCTCGGACGGCGGCTCGTCGTAGCCGCCGAAGGCGTTGGGCAGGCCCGCGTTGGGATAGGCGCTGACCGGCACGTCGGCGATGCGCGACAGCTCCTGGAGATAGGGCCGCAGCAGCCGCGCGCCGAGCGCGCAGTTGAGTCCCACGGCGAACGGCCGCGCATGGCGCACGCTGTTCCAGAAGGCGCCCACCGTCTGGCCGCTAAGCGTCCGGCCCGAGGCGTCCGTGATGGTGCCGCTGACCATCACGGGCAGCCGGAAGCCCAGGTCGTCGAAGAGCGTCTCCACGGCGAAGATGGCGGCCTTCGCATTGAGCGTGTCGAAGATCGTCTCGATGAGCAGGATGTCCGCGCCGCCTTCGACCAGGCCGCGCGCCGCCTCTCCATAGGCGAGCGCCAGCTCCTGGAAGGTGACGTTGCGCGCGCCCGGGTCATTGACGTCTGGTGAGAGCGAGGCGGTGCGGTTGGTCGGGCCGATCGCTCCCGCCACGTAGCGCGGCCGATCCGGGTCGCTCGCCTCGAAGGCGTCCGCAGCCTTGCGGGCGAGCCGGGCGGCCTCGTGGTCGATCTCCTCGGCCAGCTCCTCCAGCCCGTAGTCGGCCATGGAGATGCGCGTGGCATTGAAGGTATTGGTGCTGATGATGTCGGCGCCGGCGTCGAGATAAGCGGCGTGGATGTCGCTGATGATGCCGGGCTGCGTCAGCGACAGCAGATCGTTGGCGCCACGAAGGTCGTGCGCGTGGTCTCGAAAGCGCTCGCCGCGGAAGTCCGCCTCGTCCAGCGTGTGGGCCTGGATCATCGTGCCCATGGCGCCGTCCAGGACCAGGATCCGCTCGGTGAGCAGCAGAGGCAGGCGCGCCAGGCGCGCGTCGCGACCCGCGTCGCCGGTGGATACGGTGCTGGGCTGGGAGGCGGGATCCATGGTCATCGTGTGGTCGAGTCTAGCTGCGCGACTCCGGAGACCGCGCAAGATGGGCGGTTATGCTCCACCCCGGGCGGGCGGCGCTGACCAGGGCGATCCCGACACGGGCTGAGAGTGGGTGAGCGATGTACGGGCTGATCGGCAAGATGATGGCGGTGTCGGGTCAACGTGACGCGCTGAGCGCGATCCTGCTGGAAGGCACGTCCGAGATGCCGGGCTGCCTCAGCTACATCATCGCCGATGACAAGGCCGAACCCGATGCCATCTGGATCACCGAGGCCTGGCTGGACCAGGAGAGCCATGCAGCGTCGCTCACGCTGCCGGCGGTCAAAGTCGCCATCGCCAGGGGCATGCCGCTCATCGCGGGGTTCGGCGAGCGCTTCGAGACGGCCCCCGTCGGCGGCACGGGGCTCCGGTAGGGACATAGACGTCGGATAGGTGGCATGTTCGCGACACTCGTCGGTCCGTATCCGCGGCCGTCACAGGATCATGGTTCGAACCGCCTCGGCCAGGAGCCCGTACGGGCGGCGCGGAATCTGCTACGCGAGGTGATCGCGGCGCAGATCGACGCGGGTCTGGGGCTGCTCTCCGACGGGCAGCTCGCCCGGGACGATATGGCACTCGTGCTCGCGCGTGGCCTTGACGGTCTCGCGGTGGATGCCGCTGGCCCGAGCATCCGCGCGGAGCGTCGCGTGAGCTGGGTCCAGCCCATCCTCGCTGCCGATTGGCGCGCGGCGGACGCCATCGCGCGGGAGCTGGCAGCCGAACGGGACCTCGACCCCTTGCCCCTAAAGGCCTGCCTTCCCGGTCCGTACACGCTCGCGCGCGCGATCGACCCGGGCGACATCGGTCGGGAGCGCTTGACCGTCTCGCTGGCCGAAGCCCTGGGCCAGGAGGTCCGGGCGCTGGTGGAGGCCGGGGCACCGATCGTCCAGGTCGATGAACCGGGCCTGACCGCGATCGGTCGTGACGATGATTTGGAGCGCGCCCTGGCGACGGCCGCCTTGACGCTTCTCACGGACGCGGTGGCCGATCTGGACGGGCATCTCTGCCTGGCCGTGACCGGCGGCAGCGCCGAGCACGCCGGCGCGGACCTGTTCTTCGACCGGCCCTTCAAGTCCTACCTGTTCGACCTCATCATGGGACCGGATGATTGGCGTCTCATCGCACGCGCGCCACAGGAACGCGGCATCGTCTGCGGCGTGGCCGACGCACGGACCGACGCGCCCGATGACGAGCCGGTGATGGTCTGGGGCGCTCGCTATGCCGCGTCACTGAACGCCCGCGGCCCCGAGCGGGTGGCGCTCTGTCCCTCCGCCGGCCTCGAGCATCTCCCCAGGGGAGTGGCACGCACCAAGATGGAGGCGTTGGCGCGGGCTGCCAGCAAGGCCGGCCTACCCAGCGGGAAGCTGGCCTCGCAGATCGACCCCCGGGCGGTCGATGCGCGCAGCGCGGCGCTGGGCCGCTACGAGCCGCGGAGCGACGTGGGAACCGAAGCTGAGCCGCGCGGACCGCGCCGTGGCGGACGGCATGGCTGACGCTGCGGGACGCGTCGCCGCCGATGCACTGCGCCCCTCTGCCGCAGAGGCACATGCGGCCTGGGGGGCGCGGGTACGGGCCGATGGCAAGCAGGTCGAGCGCGTGCGGGAGTCGGCCGACCCTGCCGACTTCTACGCTCCGGTGGCCGACCGCTTCCGTCTGGACCCGCACCGCACGGACGACCCGACGCTGGAGGTCCTGCGCTCGCTCGCAAGGCCCGGCGAGACGTGGCTGGACATCGGCTCGGGCGGCGGTCGGTTCGCATTGCCCCTGGCGCTCCTGGCCCGCGAGGTCATCTGCGTCGAGCCCAGCCCGGCGATGATCGGCGTCATGGAGGAGGGCATGCGCGATCACGGCATCGCCAACATCCGCATCGTGCCCGAGCGCTGGCCACTCTCGACGGTCGCCTCGCCCGACGCGGGTGCGAGCCACACGGGCGCCGCGGACAGGGTGGCCGCCGACGTCGCGCTGCTGGCGCACATCGGCTACGACATCGCGCAGATCGGGCCGTTCCTGGATGCCGCTGAGGCGGCAGCGCGGCGCCGATGCGTGGCGGTCATGGGGGAGGGGGCCATGACGACCGTCGCGACACTCTTCTGGGAGCCGGTCCACGGTGAACCCCGTGTCGCGCTGCCAGCCCTGCCGGAGCTCGTGACGCTCCTTTTGGCGCGCGGCCGTCTGGCGGAGATCCGCTTGGTCGATCGGACGCCGCCCACCTTCGGGTCCATGACCGAGCTCATGGCCATGGCGCGACGGCAGCTGTGGGTGCGCACGGGCAGCGACAAGGATGCGCGGCTCACCGAGCTGGTCGAGGCTCAGGCCGAGGAGCGCGACGGGCGGTTGGCCCTGGAGTGGGCTCCGACCCGCATCGGGATCGTCACGTGGCAGCCGCATCCCGCGGGGGGACCTGCGGCGCGCGCGTGACTCCGCGCCACGGCCACGACGCTCAGCCGACCGTCTCTCCCGGTTCCGGGCTCATCACCTGCACATCCTCCAGGCCACGTTCACGCAGCGCCGCGCGCAGCTCATCGGGCGTGCCGGTAAGCAGAGGGAACGTGCCATAGTGGATGGGCACGACCGTGCTCACGCCCAGCAGCTCGACGGCCATCGCCGCCTGCCGCGGACCCATCGTGAAATGGCCGCCGATGGGCAGGAACGCCAGGTCCGGGCGATGGAGCTCGGCGATCAGGCGCATGTCACCGAAGACGTCCGTGTCCCCCGCGTGGTAGATGCGGAACCCGTCCTCCAGCTCCACGATGAAGCCGACCGGCTCTCCCAGATAGAGCGGCGCCCCGGCCTC
>JBBSMF010000145.1:0-4835 GCA_038233295.1 Candidatus Limnocylindrales bacterium
CCTCTTCAGCGGCGCTATGCCGGCCTCCGACCGGTCGGCTTCTGGTCAGCGTACGAGGCGGCCGCCTGGGCGGTGCTCAGCCAGCGAGTCCGCATCGTGCAGGCAGCGCGGATGAAGGAAGACCTCGCCCGAAGGTTCGGCGAGGTCTTGAGGATCGATGGCGTGGAGCTGGCGGCCTTCCCAGCTCCGCAGCGGCTGCTCGAGCGCTCAGTGCTCGCGCACCTCCCCGACATCAAGATCGGCCGGCTGCGAGCGATCGCCCAGGCTGCCCTCGACGGCCGGCTTGAGACCGAGCGGCTGCGCACAGCGGAGCCCGAGGCTGCCATCACCGAGCTTCAGCACATCCCCGGCATCGGCCCATTCTCGGCGGAGCTCATCCTGATCCGTGGCGCCATGGCACCGGACGTCTTTCCCACTGCGGAGCGGAGGTTGCACGGCGCCATGCGCACCGCGTACGAGCTGCCGGAGAGTGCCGGGCTGGAGCAGTTGCAGCAGGTCGCCGATCGATGGCGACCATTCCGGTCATGGGTCGCCCTGCTGTTCCGCACAGCCAGGGAGGACGACACGCACGAGATCGGCGGACGTGCCTCGGATCCGGGCACCTGAACGGCGCCGACCGGCCTCTCGCCGAGTGCTTGCGGACCCAGGACCGCCTGCCGATCGTGACGTTTTCGCTGGCGGCCGCCACCCCGGTCCGCCGGATCTTCGAGGTCGCGAAGCGCCAAAGCTCGAGCGCGCGGAGGAGCTGGGCACGCGGCTGCGGGCTCGATCCTTCGACCCTCCAGTCCTAGGACCTGAGCTCGATCTCGAGCGGTGTGGGGAAACTGCCGCTCACGCGCGTGGGGCCGAGCCACACCTCGAGTCGACCGGCTTCCAAGTCGATGGACTGGCGGGTCTCCACGCCGACGTCTTCGAGCAACTGAGGGACGACTTCACCGGTCCTCCGCTGTGCCCAGCCTCCAACGATGCGTCCCTCGACCCAGATGGTGGGGCCGGCATTGCCGTTCGTGTCGAAGAGCGCCGCCCGATACGACCCCAGGTACCAGTCCCGGGACTTCCAACCCATGGTGGTCGCATCGAGCGCCGGCAGGAGCGCGACGCACGGCTCTGGCGGCTCCGTCGGTGCCAGGTCATCGGACAACACGTAGCCGATCTCGCCACCATCCAGGTCCACCTCCACGGCATCGGCCGCCGCCAATGCCTGCCTGGTCGCTGCGACCGTCCAGCCCGTCCACCACTTGATGTCGTCGCGCGTGCCCGGCCCGAAGGAGTACAGCCAACGCCGGACCAGCCCGGCGCGGGCCTCATCGACCGGCAGCGCAGGTATCCCGTCGGGCAGCCAGCGTTCGATGGGGCTCCAGCGGAACTGGCTGCCGATCCACGTGCCACGCGGCCGGCCGCGCCCGATGCGGCCATCTAGCGCGAGATGGAAGAAGACCTTGGTTGCGACACTGATCGTGCCTTCGTACGACTTGCCGCGAGCGAGGGTGATCCTGTGATCGAGCCGGGTATCCAGCGCTCGCAGCTCGGCGGTGGTCGCCTCGCCGAGCTCTCGCACCGCGGCTAGCCCGATCTCCTCGAGCTCCTCGAGCAATGCCGCCGGGTCAGGCCCGACGCCGCCCTCGGTGAACATCGCGATCGTCCGCCTGCGCTCCATCTCCCCGATGGCTCGCGAGGCCGCGGCGTGGACCATCGGCACGTCAGTAAGTGGCACCAGGAAGAGCGTCCGGCGCATCGCGAGCAGCTTCAGCACGCTGCGCTCTTCGTGCATCTCTTGCTCGATCGTGGTCGGTGAGGACGAGGCCATGCGGGCACGTGCCTGTAGGAAGACGCTGGCCGGGTCGGTCGCGTGGATCACTACCACGGCTGCCGCAGCCTCCGCCACGGACGAAGCCCCCGTGCCTGCCGCCAGTCGGTGCCGAACCCCCATTCGAGCGCGGCGCTCGCCCATCCCGATGTGCTGTCTCGGCACTCCGGTCTCAGGGCTCCAGGATCGTGAGACGACCAAAGTGTGAGCGATAGAACCCGCGGTCACGGGTTAGGAGCCGATCGGCATGTACCTGCGCGTACGCGCCGATCAGAAAGTCGGGCAGGATCCGGCGTCGCGTGCCACCGGCGCTCCGGTACGCTCGGTAGACGCGGCCAGCCTCGATCGCCACCTTGCGATCATCGGGCACCAGCTCGATGCCCAGTCTGTCGAGCCTGCTCATGACGGATGCCGGCTCAGCGTAGGCACCGATGACCTCCGCCCACACCGCCGTCGAGGCGACCAGTGCGCCATCCGCAGCAGCCCGCCGCAACGCCGCCGCGGAGCGTGGACCGTGCTCCGCACTGCCGGTCAGGAGATCCAGCAGGATGTTCGAATCGACCGCCGTGATCACCGGCCCCGGATGCGCTCGATGTAGTCGTCGACTGGCTCGTCCATCTGGAGCGAGCCGTAGAGCTCATCGATGACGTCCCTCGAGCCTGCCTTGCGGCCGATCAGGCGGCCACGGTCCGCCTCGAACTCGATCACGGTGCCGGGTCGCAGGCCAAGCTTCGACCGAACCGCCTTTGGTATCGTGACCTGCCCTTTCTCAGAGACGATAGATTTCATACCGTAATGGTAAGTATTCCTACCGTACTCGTCAAGATGTGGGAGGTCACATCTTGAGTCAGTGAGCGCCACCGTCAGCGCGGTGCTTCGGCGACCGGGTCGGTGGCTTCGGCGGCGCTGTTAGCCATCGGCGGAGCTTGCCACGCCGGCCCGCGGACCGAGTAGCGGGCGGGAGTGATGCTCCTGGGCCAGCCGGCGGAGAGCGACCATGGCGCGCTCGAAGACCACGGTGCCGATGACGGTCGTTTCGACCGCCGCCTCGCGGCTGTCCATGCCCGCCACGTAGGCCAGCTCCGTGCGCGCGATCTCGTCCATGTGCCCGGCGTAGCGATCGAAGACGCGCGGACCCACCTGCCAGCCCAGTCCGCGCAGCGCCACCAGGGTCGCGGCCAGCGCATCCCGCGCGGGGGCGTCCACGGTCACGTGCCAGCCACGCGCCTCGATCCAGGCGTCCACCTCGAGGCGCGCCACGACCAGGTCGTGATCGGTGGACGGCACCGGCTTCTCCAGCGCCCGGTGCGCGACGCCCAGGACATCGGTCAGCGGCAGCTCGTCGTCCTCCAGCGCCTCGACGACCCGCCGCACCGCTGACAGCGTCAGACCGCCGACATCGACCAGGACGCGTATCAAGCGGAGCCGCCGGTGGTGCGCCTCACCGTAGGTCGCCTGGTTCGGTGCCGTGCGGCTGCCCGCAGGGAGTATTCCCTCGCGCAGGTAGAACTTGATGGTCGGGATCGGGATGCCGCTCTCGCGGCTCAGGTCGGAGATTCGCATGGGCTTGACGGATGCTAGCGGATAGTAGCACCATCCGCTAGCAGATAGCATCGCTATCCAATGGAGCTCCTCTCCCGATGGTCCCCGAATCCCGCCGCCTCGCCGGCATCCTCCTCATCCTCGTCCCGGCCGTCGCCTTCGGCGGCGCCAACCTGCTTTCGATGGCTACGTGTTGCGGAACCCACCGTCGGACGGGTTCATCTGGGTCTCCCGGGCGCGCGACACCGCACGGTCTGTCGTGCTCTACACTGACGCGGGCCGAGCTCCGATGATCGCGCCCGCGGCCGGTACCTCGTTGCTGCTGGCGTCAGGCCCCGGCTTGCTGCTGCTGCGGGAGGTCGCCACTCCCGCCGGGATCACAGTCGTGCCTGCCGGGTAGGGAGAAACCGAGCATGCGTTCGCTCGCGGCGTTGGCACTCATCGGGCTGCTCGCCGCCTGCTCGTCCGATCCATACCCGCTGCCCGCCGATCTGCCGCACTCTCGGGCGTACGGCCCGGCCTCGGTCGGGGGTGCGGTCTACATGACCGTCCTCTATCTGGAGCCTCGACCTGGTGACCGCATCGAGCTGCTGGGCGCCGAACCCATCGGGGTCGAACCAGATGCCAACGTGCGGTTCTACCTGTCGCGCTCGGTCCTCATGGAGGACGGAGACCGCGTCATCGGCGAGCAGCGTGAGCCCCTGGTCGGGGCGATCGTCGAGACCGCCGCTGGGGCATCGGCTGGCCCCGACAACGCTGTGGGGATCGTGGCGGAGATCATGGCCGAGCGACCGGGACGCTTCGAGCTCGCCTCGATTCGTCTTCGCTACCGGATCAACGGCGGCAACGAGCGGACCGGCGAGGGGATCGACGTCATCCTGACCGCCTGCATCGACGATCCGGCGCCTGCCACGTGCGACGAGATCGTGGACGAATGAGCCGCGTCGGGCCGGCAGCTCTGGTCGTCAGCGGATCAGCGGTCAGGATCGAATCAGGTCGACGGTGATGCCTACCTTCGGCCATTCCGCGTCGGTCGTCAGCACGCGGTCGGCTCGGAGATGCAGCGCCGTTGCCAGCACGAGCGCATCCGGCAGCCTCAGGCGAGCGCCGTGCCTGGCCCGCAGCTGCGCTGCCCGGGAAGAGATCTCGCGCGTGATCGGCACGACCTCCGCTGGCAGATCTGCCAGAAACGCATCCACGGCACGCATCGCCTCGCGCCCACGACGGGCGGGGGCAACTAGGGACTCGGCATAGGCCGAGGCCGGCACGGATAGCGAGTCCCCTCGATCCAGCGCGGCCATCAGCGCCTCACGAGCGCCTCGATGATGGGCGTCGTTCGCATCCAGCACCCCGATGATCGCTCCGGCATCCAGGATCGTCAGCGCCATTCGTCGCGGAGCTCGTCAAGCTCGTCAGGCCGATAGGCGCCCGTCAGCTTGCCGGCGTGTCGCACCACCGGGTCCTCTTCCCGAACGAGGAGCACTCG
>JBBSMF010000146.1:0-4810 GCA_038233295.1 Candidatus Limnocylindrales bacterium
ATCAGGGCCGCCTTCGCGGAATGGACACGCGACGGCCTGCTTCGCCAGGCTGCATTCAAGGGAGAGGCCCTCGATCGCGATCCGCGCAGCGTCGTGCGCGAACGACCTGTCCGGCCGAAGCCGCTCGTCGACGCAGCAGAGCGAAAAGCCATCTCGGAGGTCGATAGCGTGGTCCACCCCGGCGACCCTTCCCAGGCCGTGACAGCGCAGGAGCTGGCAGAGCTCGAGTCGCTGGGCAAGGCCGGGCCGTGGCAGATCGGCGGTCACCAGCTGAACCTCACGAACCTGGACAAGGTGCTCTTTCCGGCCATCGGTGCGACCAAGCGAGATCTCATCCGCTACTACGTGACGATCGCGCCGATCATCCTGCCCTACCTGCGTGGCCGGCCGCTCAATACGGATCGGTGGCCGGACGGCGTGACCGGCAAGCATTTCTGGCAGAAGCAGATCCCCAAGCACGCGCCCGACTGGATCGCCCGCTGGGACTATCCGGAGGCTGGCTCGACGGAATCGCATACATACATCGTGGCTGACCGGGTGGCGACCCTCGCCTGGCTGGCCAACCAGGCCGTCATAGACCTGCACCCGTGGACGTCGCGCTGTGACAGCTACCGCCATCCGACCTACGCGCTCATCGACATCGACCCCGGTGACAAGACCACCTTCCAGCAGGTCGTTACCTTCGCGCAGCTCTACCGGACGGCGTTGGGACACCTGAGCTTGAGCGGCTTCCCCAAGGTCACGGGCAAACGCGGCATCCAGATCTGGGTGCCCGTCCGCAGCGGCTACACCTTCGACCAGACGCGAGAGTGGGTCGGGGAGCTGTCCAAAGCCGTGGGCAGCACCATGCCCGACCTAGTGAGCTGGGAGTGGGAGAAGAGCTCACGCGGCGGCCTGGCGCGACTCGACTACACACAGAACGCCGTGAACAAGACCCTGGTGGCGCCCTACGCCGTCCGGCCCCAAGCCCACGCATCGGTGTCGGCGCCCATCTCCTGGGAGGAGCTGGATGACCCAGGCCTCCGTCCTGACGGCTGGGACATCAGGACGGTCGTCGCTCGGGTCCAGGAGCGGGGCGACCTCTTCCGCGGCGTGCTGGAGCTGGCCCAGGAGCTGCCCACCCTCTGAGGCTGAGGCGCGCGGCGTCAGGCGCCGCGGGACTCGTAGTCCGTGGGCTCGTAGTCCGTCGTCACGGTGCTCGGCGACGACCGCCGCGGGGCGGGTTCCGGCTGGCTCCCTGCGCTTGCCCGGGCCGTGGCTGCCGCCTCGCGGGACTTCTCGTACCAGTCCTGGGTCAGGCGCTCGGCGACGCTACGTCCACCCAGCCCGAAGGCGAGGCCGAACCCGAGCGCCAGGGCGGCCACCACACCGATGAAGAGGATGTTGACCAGGTCCGACGCGATGCCCACCTGGTTGAGCGCGACGATGACGGCGAAGGCGATGACCGCCACTTCCGCCACACGTCCCAGGAACTCGCCGTTGCCGAAGCCGGTCTGGTCGGCCCCGGTCTGGATGGCGCCGCGCAGCAGCCGCCCCACGATGGGCGCGCCCACCACGATGATCACGGCCACGATGAGGTTCGGCAGCCAGCCAACGAAGCCGTTGAGAAGGTTGCTGACCTGCGGCCAGCCCAGGAAGTTAGCCGCTGCGATGAAGAAGATCAGCAGCACCACCCAGAAGACGACCAGTCCGCCGATCCGGCTCGGCACGACCGCGCCCGAGGCGCTGCCATAAACGTCGCCCCCATGGCGAGCGAAGGCCCGGTCGGCGCCGACCCGTTCGAGCAGAACGCTCACGATGCCGCGGAGCACCTTGGCCACGACGTAGCCCACAAGCAGGATGAGCAGCGCGCCGATGATGTCCGGCAAGGCCGTCAGCAGGTCGTTGATGACCTGATTGAAGCTCGTGCTGAGCGTCTGTCCGATGTCGTTCACGTGATGCGCCTCCCTCGGTCCCCGGTCTGACCGTCGCCTCCGCCGCGCGGGTGGAAGAGGCTGACGCCGTTATGCTTTGAGCCTGATCAGACCGGTATGGATAGCCCCCTCGCTACCTGGGCAGGGGGATAAGGACATCGTCGCACTTTTTGTGACAAGGGTGGGCGTCACCACGCTAGTGAGGACGTCGGATCGGAGGAGGGCGATGAGGTCGCTGAGCATCGCGTACCCCCGCGGATGGCCGGGATACGCGATGGCCGGGGCCCTGGTCGCCCTATCGGTCCTGGTCAAGGCCGTCCTGATGCAACTTCTGGCCACTGATGCCGGATACATCGTGTACGTGCCGGCCATCGCTCTGAGCGCTTGGCTGGGCGGCCTCCGAGCGGGGCTCCTGGCGACCGCGGTGGCAGCGCTCCTCAACGTGTGGTCCTTCGTGGGCCCCACCCAGACCTTCGTCGTCAGCACACTTGCCGATCAGCTGCGCCTGGCGGTCTTCCTCCTCGCCGGATCCATCATCAGCGGCCTTTCGGGGCGACTGAGGAGGGCGCTGGTCGACGCCCAGGCGTCGGCGGCCAGTCGGGCCACCGTGGAGACGGAGCTGCTGCGCTCGCGTGACCAGCTCGAAGCTGTCCTTGGCAGCGTCACTGACGGCATCACCCTGCAGGATTGGGACGGGCGTCTGCTCTACGCCAATGAGGAAGCCGCTCGCCTCAGCGGCTACTCGTCCGGAGCCGATCTGGTGGCGGCGCCGGTCGCCGAGGTCGTGTCGCGCTTCCAGATGACCGATGAGGCGGGCGACCCGCTGCCGCCGGAGGAGCTGCCCTATCGTGAGGCGATGAGAGGCGTGCGCGGGGAGGAGCGACTGATCCGCTTCACGCCGTCCGACACCGGTGACGAGCGCTGGTCACTCAACCAGGCGGCGCCCGTGCTCGATGCCGGGGGCAGCGTCCGCTTCGTGGTCAACAGCTTCCGGGATGTGACCGATCGCCGGAGGCGAGAGCAGGCCGATCGATTCCTGGCCGATGCCACGACCGTCCTGGCCACGACCCTCGACGAGTCGGCGACCATCGACCGCCTGGCCGAGCTGGCCATCGAACGCCTGGCTGATTGGTGCGTGGTCGACGTGCTGGCGAGCGACGGCCCCGGCGTGCGCACGGCCATCGCCCATCGTGACCCGGCGCGGCGTGAGCTTGCGCGCCGCTGGCGCGATGTCACGCCGTTCGACATCGACGGGGACAGCGGGCCGGCCCGGGTCATCCGCACCGGCGTGCCCGAGCTCATCCCCGAGATCACCGTGGAAGCGCTGGAGGCGGCCGCGAGCGGGCACGCCCTGGGCCAGGAGCTGATGACGCTGGGCCTGCGGTCCATGATCTGCGTGCCTGTGGTGGCACGCGGCCGCCGGATCGGCGCGGTGACCATGGCGACGGCCGAATCGGAACGGCGCTTCGATCAGCACGACCTGTCCGTGGCCACGGAGCTGGGCGGGCGCGCCGGGGTGGCCCTTGAGAACTCACGGCTGTATCGCGTCGCCGATGAGCGACGCGCCGAGCTGATGGCGACCCTCTCGGCCATCGGCGAGGCGGTCCTCGTCTTCGACGTCGACGGGCGGCTGCTGCTTCACAACCCGGCCGCCGAGGGCCTGCTTCCGGGCGAGCCACGGCGCACCCTGGCCGAATGGCGCGCGGCCCTCGACATCGACGGCCAAGCCACACCTCGATGGCCCGATGCGGCGAAGGAACCGATCGCGGTGCGGCGACCCGACGGACGGTGGCTGGAGGTCGCCGCGTATCGGACCTTGGAAGGGCCGGACGGCGCGGTCGAAAGGGCCGGCGCCGGCTCGACCATCCTGGTGGTGCGCGACGTCACGGGACCGCGAGCGGCGCAAGCGGCCCGGGAGGCGTTCATGGGCCTCCTGTCGCACGAGCTCCGCACGCCCATCACCACCATCTATGGAGGGACACGACTCCTGGAGCGCAAGCTCCCGGAGGAGCGGCGGATGGAAGTCGTGCGTGACGTACGTGCCGAGGCCGAACGGCTCTATCGACTGGTGGAGGACCTGCTGGTCATGACCCGCGTGGAGCGCGGTGGAGTGGAGATCGGCGACGAGCCGATCCTGCTGCAGCGCGTCCTGGACTCGGTGGTTCGCACGGAGGAGTCACGTTGGCCCGGCCTGCAGGTCCAGCAGTCAATCTCCGATCAGCTGCCCGCGGTGCGCGGTGACCTGACCTACGTGGAACAGGTCATGCGGAATCTGCTGGGCAACGCGGCCAAGTACGGGGGCATCGGCCACCCGGTCGAACTGGTGGCGGAAGATCTGGGGGCGGAGGTCGGGATACGGGTGCTCGACCGTGGTCCGGGGATCGGCGCCGACGAGGCCGAGCGGGTGTTCGATCTGTTCTATCGCGGCGCCACCACGGCCGCCACGGCCAGCGGCGCGGGCATCGGCCTATTCGTGTGCCGCGCCCTGGTGACTGCCATGGACGGCCGCATATGGGCCGGGCCGCGGACGGGCGGCGGGTCCGAGTTCGGGTTCAGCCTGCCGGTACTGGAGATCGACGAGGTCCTCTGACCGGCAAGGCGGCGATGGGTCGCGTCGGGCAGGCCCTCTATCGCGCGGGTGCGGCGGACTCGGGGTCCTGGAGCACTTGGTCCTTGCGCGCGGACATCCGCTCGCCGAGGGCCTTCAGCTCATCCGCGTCGAAGACCTGGCGCGCCTGCGGGAACATCTCGCCTTCTTCTTCCTCGATGTGGTGCTCGATGTTCTCTTTCATGACCGTGAACTTGGCGCCCCACACCTCGTCATCGACGGGCGTCTGCTCCAGCTCGGCCATGACCGTGTCCACGACGTGGTGCTCCTCGTATCCTTCGAGCACGAG
>JBBSMF010000147.1:0-4799 GCA_038233295.1 Candidatus Limnocylindrales bacterium
ACCGCTACCAACCCGCTGCTGAGCGGGATGCGATACTTCGGCTCGGAATTCGAGGCCCACATCGTCAGAGGCGATTGCCCAGCCGGCGTCTGCCAGCCCCTCCGTGTTGCCGCCGGAGCCGCCCGATGACGACCACCCCCGGCTGCGCCGCGAGGATCCGCCGCTCCCCATGACCGACACCTTGCCGCAGATCCAGGACACTGCACCCGATGCACGTGTCGAGCGCCTGCTCGAGACGCAGTCGCCGCAGCGCCCCATTTCCACGCCCACCTTCAGCGTGGAGATCGACGGACGCCAGTTGACCGGGCACATCGGCCAGACGATCCTGGAGGTCTGCCGCGACAACGGCATAGAGGTCCCCACCCTGTGCTACGAGCCCAAGCTGCCCGGCTTCGGCGCCTGCCGGATGTGCGTGGTGGAAGTCGAGGGTGAGGGTCAACCGCCCATCAGCTGCTCCCGGACCTGCGAGCCGGACATGGTCGTCCGCACCCAGACACCGCGGCTGCGCCAGGTGCGCAAGACGAACCTGGAGCTGATCTTCAGCGACCACAACGCCTACTGCCTGCCACCCTGCCAGAACAAGTGCCCCAGCCACATCGACATCCCGGGCTTCCTCAAGGCCAACACCGAGGGCAACCCACGAGAGTCGACGCGCATCTTCAAGCGCACCATCCCCTTCCCCAGCGTGCTGGGACGCGTCTGTCCGGCGCCCTGCGAGGAGCACTGCCGGCGCGATGAGGTGGACGAGGCCATCGCCATCCGCGACAGCCACCGCTGGGCCGGCGACCAGGTCCTCAAGGCGCAGGCACGTGGCGAGAAGGCACCCGTGCCCTTCGAGATCCAGTCACCATCCGGCAAACGCGCCGCAGTCATCGGCTCCGGCCCGGCGGGCATGTCCGTTGCCTACTACCTGGCCATCGCCGGTCACGAGGTGACCGTCTTCGAGCGCGACCCGGCGCCCGGCGGGATGCTGCGCTACGGCATCCCGCAGTACCGCCTGCCCAAGGTGGAGGTGCTGGAGGCCGAGTACCAGGGCGTCTACGACCTGGGCGTGAAGATGGTCACCAACGCCGGCCTCGGTCGCGACTTCACCCTGGACGATCTTCAGAACCAGGGCTTCGACGCGGTCTGCGTGGCCATCGGCTGCTACGACACGAACACGCTGGGCATCCCCGGTGAGGAAGCCGAGGGCGTGCTCGACGGGCTGGAGTACCTGCGCATCGCCACGCTCGGGCTGCCCTATCCGGGCCATGCCGGCACGCGCGTGGTGGTCATCGGCGGCGGCTTCACCTCCATGGACTGCTCGCGCACGTCGGTCCGGCAGGGCGCCGCGGAAGTGACCCTCGTCTATCGCCGCGACATGAAGGACATGCCTGCCGCCAACGAGGTGCACGAGATGCTGGAGGAGGGCGCCCGAGCCATCTTCCAGGCAGCGCCCACGCGCGTCCTGGCGGACGAGCGCAACGTGGTGACCGGCGTCGAGTTCCAGCGCATGCGGCTGGGCGACGCCGACGCTTCCGGGCGACGGCGGCCCGAGCCCGTGGCCGGCACGGAGTTCATCATCGAATGCGACCGTGTCCTGCTGGCCATCGGCCAGGGTCCCGATCTGGCCTGGCTGGAGCGCGGCGCGGAGGGCGTGACGGCCACCAAGAACGGCCGGCTGGCGGCTGACGCGGTGACCTTCGCCACGGACCGGCCGGGCGTCTTCGGCACCGGCGACGTGCGCATCGGCGCCGCCACCGTGGTGCAGGCCAACGCCGAGGGCCGTCGCGCGG
The DNA here is from genome assembly GCA_038233295.1 of Candidatus Limnocylindrales bacterium. Classification (GTDB taxonomy): domain Bacteria; phylum Chloroflexota; class Limnocylindria; order Limnocylindrales; family CSP1-4; genus Palsa-1032. The sequence continues at coordinate 1,776 of JBBSMF010000147.1, forward strand.
CGTATGCCATGGACGCTTACCTCAAGGGACTGGACCTGGACGCCATCCGCACGCGGCAGACGCTGGCCGAGCCGCAGCCCGAGTTCCTGTCCATCGTGCCCTTCACCAATGAGGTCAAAGAGCCACGCTACCGGCTGAAGGCGATGGAGGCCGAGGCGCGCAACACATCCTACGTGGAGTACGAGATCCCCTACACGCAGCAGGAGGCCATGGCCGAGTCGCAGCGCTGCCTCCAGTGCACCTGCGAGGCCATCGGCTACTGCGACCTGCGCCGCCAGGGCATCGAGTACGGCACCACCCTGAAGACTCTGGAGCCGCAGGCGCGTGGCGCCTTCTCCTACCGCAGCGTCAGCGAGAACCGCTTCACCGGCACCAACCACGACTACCTGCGCGACGACTCGCACGCCTTCATCCTGCGCGAGCCCTCCCGCTGCATCGACTGCGGCCGCTGCGCCAACGTGTGCAAGGAGATCGTGGGCGCGGCCTGCTACGACTTCATGCGCACGGGCTTCGACACGCTGGTCACCACGCCGCTGGACATGAGCCTCAACACGACCCCCTGCGTGTCCTGCGGCCGCTGCGCCGAGACGTGTCCGACCGGCGCGCTGATGCCCAAGCCGCGCGTGCTGGAGAAGTACGACGTGGACGAGAGCCGCTGCATCCTGTGCGGCATCTGCGTCGACGCCTGCCCCTACGACGCGCTGCGCTGCGGCCCGGACTTCGAGCTGAGCCACGACAGCCGCTCGGAGCCGATGATCGACCTGATGGCCATCAGCGCCATCGACCGTGACACCGAACTCAGCTGGGTCCGCAAGGAGCGCGACTGGGCCGCTCGCGCGGAGGCGGGTGGGCGGTCCCTGCCCATGGGACGGATGCTGCCGATGCTGCCGCCCGGCGTGGCGAACGGCGATGGACATGCACACGGCAACGGTCACCGCCCGGGCGGTGCTCCCGACGGTGGCGGCGGAGCTGGCGGCAACGCCGGCGGCCACGCCCACGCCCGCTAGCCGGCCTCGGGGAGTGGCGCTACCCCAGACCGTCCCCTTCCTCGGGTGGGCGTGGAACGACCTGATCTTCTTGCTGCTGGCGGGCATGATGCTGGGTGCCGCCCTGATGGTCGTGCTGGGCCGGGACATCATCCGCGCCGGCCTCTTCCTGATGCTCTCCTTCGGCGCGCTGGCCGGCATCTACGTTCTGCTCGGCGCGCCCATCGTGGCGGCGGCTCAGGTGCTCATCTATATCGGGGCCATCGGCGTGCTGATCCTGTTCGCCATCATGCTGACCCAGACCAAGGCCGGCCCCAGCAGGCTCGTCTTCCACCACCAGGCCTGGGCCGGCGGACTGGCCGCCATCGTGCTGGCCGTGCTGCTCGTCGTGGTGATGCTCTCCACCGACTGGCCCAACGCCGCCGGGGCGCCGGCGGCCGCCGCCACGACGGCCGTGGCCACCCTCCTCTTCACGGACTACGTCTTCGCCTTCGAGATCGTGGGCGTCCTTCTCCTGGCCGCGGTCATCGGCGGCATCTTCCTGGCCAAGCGCGAGGACTCGGTCGACCCCGGTGAACGCGATGCCACCCAGCCCTCCACGCTGGCCCGACTGGAGCCCCTGCGCCCGGAGCCCCGGCGCCCGGAGCCGGACGGCGCTCGCACCATCGTCACCGGTGACGAGCCATGAGCCAATCGCTTGACGCTTACCTGATCCTCTCGGGGCTGCTCTTCGCCATCGGTACGTTCGGCTTCCTGGCCAAGCGCAACGCCATCGCCATGCTCATGTCCATCGAGCTGATGCTCAATGCCGTGAACCTGAGCATCGTCGCCTTCGGTGCCTTCGTGCCCGGCTTGGCCGCTCAGGGTGCGCTCATCGCCCTTTTTGTGATGGCCGTGGCGGCCGCTGAGGCGACCGTGGGGATGGCCATCGTGATCGCCATCTACCGGAACCGGAGGACGCCGCTCGTGGACGAGTACGCGTCCATGCGGGACTAAGGGGTGCCGCTCTTCGCCGCGGCATCCGAGGCCGGCACCACCGGCGCCCCCCTGGACCAGGCCATGGTCCTCGCGCTGCTCGTCCTGCCACTCATCGGCTTCGCGCTGACCGCGCTGGTGGGGCGCAGGCTGGGCGGCAAGAGCTGGATCGTGGCGGTGGCGGCAATGGTCGTCACCTGGGCCATCGCCATGGTGCTCGTCTACCAGACGCTCATCGTGGGCGCCTTCGGCGAGGCGGGGCTGCACTTCGATGTGTACCGCTGGATCCCGGCGGGCGACTTCCAGGTCGAGGTGAACTTCGGGGTAGACGCACTGACTGCCGTGATGCTCATCGTGGTCACCACGGTGGGCATGCTGGTACACGTCTATTCCGTCGGCTACATGGCCCACGACCCCGGCCGCTGGCGCTTCTTCGCCTACCTGAACTTCTTCATGTTCAGCATGCTGCTGCTGGTCCTGGCCGACAACTTCCTGCTGCTGTTCGCGGCGTGGGAGCTGGTGGGCCTCTCGAGCTACCTGCTCATCGGCTTCTGGTACCGGCGGCGCAGCGCGGCCCTGGCGGCCAAGAAGGCCTTCATCGTCAACCGTGTGGGCGACCTGGGATTCGCGCTGGGAATCATGGCCATCTGGACCACCGTGGGCACGCTGAACTACACGGAGGTCTTCCAGCTCCTCCCTGAGGCGCTGACCAGTGGTGCCATCGAGAGCTGGATGATGATCGGCATCTGCCTGCTGCTCTTCGCCGGGGCGGTGGGCAAGAGCGCTCAGTTCCCGCTCCACGTCTGGCTACCGGACGCCATGGAGGGCCCCACGCCGGTGAGCGCCCTCATCCACGCAGCGACGATGGTCAACGCGGGCGTCTACCTGGTGGCCCGTGCCAACCCGCTCTTCGCCCAGGCCCCGGAGGCGCTGGTCGTGGTGGCCGCGGTGGGCATCTTCACCTGCCTCATGGCCGCCACCATCGCCCTGACGCAGACCGATATCAAGCGCGTGCTGGCGTACTCCACCCTGAGCCAGCTGGGCTACATGTTTGCGGCGCTGG
>JBBSMF010000148.1:0-4776 GCA_038233295.1 Candidatus Limnocylindrales bacterium
CACCCGCCACGGGGTGCCCGATCGACGCCAGGTGCACCCTGATCTGGTGTGTCCGGCCGGTGACGAGGTCGAGCTCCAGGAAGGTCCAGCCGGCGAACCGCTCGCGGACGCGGTAGCCGGTGACGGAGGGTCGGCCGCCGGGCACGACCGCCATCCGGGTGCGGTGGCGAGGGTCGCGGCCGATGGGCGCCTCGATCCGGCCGACCTGCGCGGCTACGGAGCCCTGCACCAGCGCCAGATAAGCCTTCTTGACGCGGCGCGCCTTGAGCGCTGCCTGGAGATGGGCCTGTGCGGCGTCGTTGCGCGCCACCATCAGCAGCCCGCTGGTGTCCCGGTCGAGTCGATGCACGATACCCGGGCGCTGCTTGCCGGCCAGGGAGCCAAGGCGCCCCGCCTCTCGCGCCAGGAGGGCGTTGACCAGCGTTCCCCCAGGGTGGCCCGGCGCGGGATGGGTCACCAGGCCGGCCGGCTTGTCCACGATGAGCACGTCGGGATCCTCGTAGATGACGTGCAGCGGGATCGCCTCGGGTAGATCCTCCGGAGGCTTCGCCTCGGGCACCTCCAGCTCCAGGTGTGTGCCTGCTGCCAGCGAGGAGCTGGCCCGAAGTGGCTGTCCGTCGGCGGTGAGACGCCCTTCCCCGATGAGCCGCTGCACATATGATCGCGAGAGTCCCGATGCGTCCGCCACGAATCGGTCGGCGCGATCGCCGGCCGCGGATGCCGGCACCCGCACCGACAGCCGGCCGGTCAAGGGACCTTCGCGTCCATGTACCCGCCCGGGATCCGGTCGCCCAGCAGGCTCAGGGCGAGGAGAAGCGCGATGGCCACGCTTATGGCCGAATCCGCGACGTTGAATGTATAGAAGCGCAGCGTGCCGATGCCCATGTCCACGAAGTCGATGACGTAGCCGCGCACGAGCCGGTCGATCAGATTGCCGACGGCGCCGCCCAGGAGCAACCCCAAAGTCAAGCTGAGCAGCGGACCACTGGAGGGGCCTTGACGGGCCTGGTAGACGACGATCAAGGTGATGACGGCCAGGCTGGCCAAACCGAGGATGGGCGCGGAGTCGCCGAAGAGGCCGAAGATGCCGCCGTCGTTGTAGCCCTTGGCTATCCGCACGAGGTCGCCCACGATGGGAGTCGGGCCCGTGACATGTGCCAGGCCGAACTCAGCGTCCACCCAGCGCTTGGTGAGCTGGTCCGCCGCCACGAGCACCGCCGCAGTCGCTCCGAAGAGCGCCCATCGCCGTCCGGCGTGCTCCGGTCGCGGCCGAGCCATCGTCTCTTCCGACTGCTCCTCTTGGGTAGCCGCGGTCACGGCAGCCTCACCCGGAGGCCGATACGCAGCCGTCCAGAGGCGAGGTCCAGGTCCGTGGCGGCCATACCCTCCGGCAGCGGTTCCCGATGCAAGGCGTCAGCCAGCGTGTCTTCGGTCACGGTCCGCAGGTGCCCGTCTAGGTCCCGGAACAGGCTGGGGTCGCCATCGAGCCACAGCTCGATGCGAGCATCCAGAGCCAGCTCCGCCTGTTTGCGCAGCTCTTGGACGGCCCGCGACACCTCTCGGGCGTCGCCCTCCGCGCGCAAGGCTGGGGTCAGCGTCGTGTCGATGACCACGACCACACCCTCGTGGTGGGCCACGGCCGTGCCGGGCCGCGGCGTGGCCAGGATCTCGACCTCGTGCGGCGCCAGCGTCAGACCGGCCAGCGTAACGCTGCCGTCAGGCAGGTACTCGACCTCGTCGGCCCGGGCAGCCGCCATGACCGCCGGGATGCGGTCGCCCAGCTTGCGTCCGATGAGCGGCAGCAGTGGCTTCACCCTTCGCTCGACCAATCCCGACCCGTCCCCGATGATCTCCACCGCCTTGACGTTCATCTCGTCGCGGAGGATGGCCAGCAGCGCCGCCTCGTCCTGGGCCGCGACTCCCTCCGCCAGGCGCCCGCCCGGCAGCGCCAGCCAGAGGGTGGCGAGCGGCTGGCGCAGGCGGATGCCCGCCTGACCGCGCAGCGTCCTGGCCAGCTCCACGGCGCGACGCAGCGTGCCCATGGCGGACTCCAGCGCTGGATCACGACCGCTGGCCATCGCGCCCGACGGCCAGCGCGTCAGGTGGACCGAATCGGGCGCCGAATCCTCGCGCTCAGCGATGAGGACCTGGTACAGCTCCTCAGCCAGGAACGGCAGGATGGGCGCCATGATCGCCGCCAGCGTGGACAGTGCCTGGTGCATCGTGGAGAACGCCGCATCCCGGTCGGCGGCGTCCTCGTTGCGCGAGAACCGTCGGCGACTGCGGCGCAGGTACCACTGGGAGAGGTCATCGATGGCGACACCGATGGCGGTCGTGGCCGCGCGGGCATCGAAGTCGCTCAGCTCGGCCCGAACCGTATCGGCAGTGGCAGCAACCCGCGAGATGATCCAGCGGTCCAGCACGCTGCGCCTCGAGTCCGGAAGGTCGGCGCCGCCCGACGTCTCCGGCGCCCAACCTGCCAGCCGGGCGTACGTCACGAAGAAGGCGGCCACGTTCCAGAGGACCAGCAGGTCGCGCCTCGCCTCGTCCGCCGTGCCGTAGCCGAAGAGGATGTTGTCCTCGGGCCGGTGACGAGCGTACATCCAGCGCATCACGTCCACGCCCATGCGCTCGGCGGCCTCGTTGAACTCGATGGCGTTGCCCCAGCTCTTGTGCATGGGGCGGCCGTCCTCGGCGAAGAGCGTGGCATAGCCCAGGATCGTCTTGAAGGGTGCCTCCCGCCTCAGCACCGTGGACATGGCGAGCATCGAGTAGAACCAGTTGCGGAACTGACCGGGGAAGGATTCGGTGATGAAGTCGGCCGGGAACCAGCGCCGCCAGTGTTCCCTATCCTCGCGATAGTGGAGCGTGGAGAAGGGCACGATGCCGGCGTCGAGCCAGGGATTGCCAACGTCACGTATCCGGCTGCTGGGCGCGCCACAGGCGCCGCAGGCGATGCGCACGGCGTCCACGAAGGGGCGGTGTGGTGTGTGTCCTTCGAAGGTGTCCCAGCCCTCGACCGCTCGCTCGCGCAGCTCCGCGCGGCCGCCCACCACGTCGAAGTGCCCGCACTGCTCGCATTCCCAGATCGGCAGCGCCAGACCCCAGTAGCGCTTCTTGCTGATCATCCAGTCGCCCATCGTGCGCAGCCAGTCGAGCTCCCGCTCATACCCGAAGCCCGGGATCCAGCGCACCGTGTCGACCACGTCCATGATCTGGTAGCGGAGACTGCGTTCCTTCTGCTCCGGCGTGACCTCCTCCCGCGGCACGTCATAAAGCGGCCCCATATCGATGTACCACTCGTCCACCACCCGGAAGAGCAGCGGCGTGCCGCAGCGCCAGCAGTGCGGATAGCGGTGCGCGTAGGGCTCCACGTGGTAGAAGAAGTCCTTCTCCTGGAGATCCTCGATGATCGACGCGGCGGCGCCCTGGGCGTCCCGCCCTGTCAGCCAGCCGAACCCGTCCAGGTAACGGCCGGCCTCATCCAGCGGTGCCACGACCGGCAGTGACAGCGCTCGGCCGAGCTGGAAATCCTCTGCGCCACAGCCGGGCGCGATATGCACGATGCCGGTCCCTTCGTCCTCCCCGACCTCCGCCCAGGCGATGATGCGGTGCTCGAAGATGGCGGCCGATGCGGTCACGTCGGCGTCGATCTCGACCGATGCACCGGAGCCTCCGCCTGCCGCCGCGTCGTCGTCGCCTGCGAAGGCCGACTGGACGGCGGGCAGCTCGTCGTACGGGCCGCGGTAGCGCCAGCCGACCAACTCCCGGCCGGAGCGCTCCGCCAGGACCTCGAACGGCCCTCGGACCGCCGTCTTGAGCGTGCCCTTGCCGACCCAGTAGCGATCCTGGCCTTGCCGGATGAGCGTGTATGTCAGGTCATCGCCCACCGCCGCGGCGACGTTGGAGGTCAGGGTCCAGGGCGTGGTGGTCCACACGAGCAGCCACTCGCCCGGCCGGTCGAGCAGGGGGAACCGTACGGTGAGGCCCGGGTCCTCACGGTCCTTGTAGCCCTCGTTGACCTCCGTCTGGCTCATGCCGGTCCCGCAGCGTGCGCACCAGGGCATGGAATCGTGGCCCTTGTAGAGCCAGCCGCGCCGATGGACCTCCGCAAGGAACCCCCAGATCAGGTCGTTGTTCTCGTTGGAAAAGGTGAAGTACGAGCCGCCCAGATCGGGCATGCCCAAGCGGCCGACGATCATCTCCGCGGTGTCCGTCACCGGACCGCCCGGACCCTGCACCGTGACCACCCGCCCGGGCTCCTCAGCCAGGACGTCGCGCAGTCGGCGCAACTCGTCCGGGTCGTTCCAGTCGGCCCACATGCCAAGGCGGATGGACTGCTCGGTCTGGATGGCAGCGTACGTCAGGACCCGCTGCTTGCACAGCGAGACGAACTCGCCGATGCCATGGCGTTCGATATCGCGCTTGGAGGTATAGCCGAGGTCGCGCTCGACGTTGACCTCCACCCAGAGCCCCTGGCAGTCGAAGCCGTTCTGCCAGCGCTGATCCTCGCCCAGCATGGCGTGAAAGCGCTGGAATAGATCCTTGTACGTCCGACCCCAGGCATGATGCACACCCATCGGGTTATTGGCCGTGATCGGCCCGTCCAGGAAGGACCAGGCGGGACCACCCGCGTTCTGCGCCCGCAGGCGCGCGAAGGTGCTCCGCTCGCGCCACAGATCCAGGATGCGATGTTCCTGGGCGGGAAAGTCGGGCTGCGCCGGGAGGTGACGGAACGAGGGGTCCGGCATGGGCCGTCAAGGATAGCCGAAGGTC
>JBBSMF010000149.1:0-4775 GCA_038233295.1 Candidatus Limnocylindrales bacterium
CATGGCATCTACGAGGAAGCCCGGCTCGACGATCTGGTCCACTTCTTCAATACGGCGACGCTGGCCTCCCTGTTCGGGGCGGTGATCTCCCCTCGCGTGGGATCGCGGACCACCGCCGCCGGTGCCACCATCGCCTTCGGCGTCGTGGGCGAGATCGCCTTCGACGCCACGGAGTACGTCGCCGAAGCGATCGGATTCGAGGGGCTCGGACTCTCCCGCGAGGACACCCTGGCGGATATCGCGGCAGCCACCATCGGGGCGTGCATCGCGGGCGCTATCACTTGGGCACGCTGGCGGCCACCGTCCGAGGCCATCTGACGTCGTCACGGTCCCAATGACCCGATCCGGCTAGCGCGACCAGGCGGCGCGGTTGTCATGGAGGGTCGCCTGAAGCGTCGGAGGACCACCTGAAACGTCGTGGCACAGGTGGCGAACGTGGTGGATCACGAAGCCTGGAGCGCAACCACGCGTCTCCTCAGGTTGGCGCTCCACCGGCGAGCACCACGAAGCGTCGCAGGACACGTGCCAAGCGCGGCCCGGCTTCGTTGGCAGCAGCCAGCACCTCTTCGTGGGTCAGTGGCCGGCCGGTGATGCCGGCACCGGCGTTGGTCACCAGTGAGACGCCACAGACCTTCATGCCGGCCCAGCGCGCGGCGATGGCCTCCAAGACCGTGGACATCCCGACTGCGTCGGCACCCAGCGTTCGCAGCATGCGCACCTCCGCGGGAGTCTCATAGGCCGGTCCCAGCAGTCCCGCGTACACGCCGTCCTCCAAACCTACTGCCTCCTCTGTCCCAGCCTGGTGGAGAAGCCCTCGGAGGCGTGCGTCCCAGGCGTCGACCAAGTCGGGAAAACGCGGGCCCGATCGGTCGGCGTTGGCGCCCAGGAGCGGCGTCCTTCCAGTGAGGTTGAGGTGGTCGTTGATGACCATCAACGTGCCGGCCGGCCACTCGGGCCTGATACCACCAGCGGCGTTGGTCAGCACCACCGTCCGGGCGCCCAGTCGACCCATCAGCAGGACCGGCTCCACGACCGTAGTCGGCCCGACGCCCTCATACAGATGCAGGCGCCCCTGAAGGCAGATGACCGGCACTTCGCCGAGCCGGCCCAGCAGCAGCCGTCCGGCATGCCCCGGCGCAGAGGCCGCGGGCCAACCGGGCAGGTCGGTGAAGGGGATGACGGTGGTGTCTCGGACCGCGCTGGCGATGTCGCCCAGGCCTGATCCAAGCACCATGCCGATGCGCGGAACGAGATCGGTCCTCGCCCGGACCGCTTCCTCCAGCGCGTCGAGACGCGCCGGCCACGCGGCGGGGCCAGATGAGCCGGCGGCTGGTTCCATGGGCCGGAACCATACACGAGCGGCTGGCGACGTTACCGCGGAGTGCTGGGCGGACATGCGAACGCCCGGAGAAGCTGTCCTGATGCCTCGGTCACCTTGATGTGATCTCGGTGTCCGAGGAACCTGACCGGCCCCTCCGGGCAAGAAGAACGATATGAGAACGCAATGATCCGGTCAATCCCTGTTATCCACGGACCTGTCAGCCAAACCGGCTCCCTTCCACGAATCCACATTCGCTGTGGACGACACGTGGATAACCCGAGGGCCGGCGGACGCAGATCGACCCCGGCCAGCGACCGGGGTCGAGGCGCGCAACCGTGCGAGGGTCAGCCGACGGAGCGTGCTGCCTTCACGATCATCGTCTTGGCGTAGCGGTCGTGCAGACCCTGCTTGGTGGGACTCTGGGCCGTGGTCACCAGCAGTGCGATGAGCCATATCAACCCGAGCAGCGAGATCAGCAGCCCCAGTCCGGGCCACGGATTGAGCAGCTGCGCCAGTCCCAGCGGAGCCCCGAGCAAAGCCCAACGAAGGAGTCCTTGCTGGTATGTGATGGTCCGTCCGTCAGACTCGTGGCCTATCTGCATTCCCAGGAGCTTCATACCGGCGGTCCCGCGCATGTTGACCCACATGTAGACGAAGTAGGCCGCGTTTATGGCCAGCCCGATGAGCGTGACTATAAGCAGCGGGCCCAGGTTGACGCTCGTCCCGAACGTCTGCGGGTCGAACACCGTCGCGGGTCCCACGATGGAGAACAGGACCGCACCGATGATCACGTTGATGATGGCGATGATGATGGCGTCGATGATGTACGCGATGATGCGATTGGGCACATCCGCGTAGTAGTAACCGGCAGGCCCGGCGACCGGCGCGGTCGACGTGATATTGCCGGTCCATGATGGCGTTCCTCCGGACCCCGAAGAAGGCGTCGATGACGGCTGCTGTGGGGTCGACTGCCAGTCGGACGGCGGGGGCGGCGGCGATGCAGGCGGGGGCGGCGGTGATCCGCCAGGCTGACCCGATTGCGTCATGCTTCTTTCTCCTCTGCGTGACGGCGCACCCGAAAGGATGCTTGGGCGATCGACCGGCGTTCGAGGCGCCCGGCCGGACCGTTCGGAGGTAGGATAACGCGGTCTGTGCTCCACAGAACACCGATCTTGCGCCCGTTCGCACGTCGGCCGAACGACGTAGCCGCGGGGTTCCTATCCACCGATGCGGGACATCTCCACCTTCGGCAGCTCGCGCGTGGCCTCTGACCTCAGGTCCGAGTACCGGTCGGCGCGTACGCTCCAGACCCCGTCGATGCGACTCGCGAGCTGATCGTCCGTCTCGCCGGTCCGGAGCGGGCCCCGCAGGTCCGAACCGGCGACCGCGAACAGACAGGTGAACAGCTGACCATCAGCGGTCAGCCGGGCGCGGGTGCAACCGCCACAGAACGGTTGGGTCACGGACGCGATGACGCCCACCTCCCCGCTACCATCGCGATATCGCCAGCGCTCCGCGACCTCCCCCGGGTAGTTGGCGCTCGCAGCCACCAGCGGTGAGTCGGCATCGATCACTGCCACGATGTCAGCAGCAGGGACCACCTCATCCAGCCGCCAGCCGTTGGAGTGGCCCACGTCCATGTACTCGATGAAGCGCAGGATGTAGCCGCGCTCCCGGCAGAAGCGGGCCATGGGCAGGACGCTGCTCTGGTTGACACCGCGCCGCACCACCATGTTGATCTTGATGGGCGAGAGGGCGGCTTCCTCGGCCGCCGCGATGCCGTCCAACACGTCCGAGACCGGGAAGTCGACATCGTTAAGGGCGGCGAAGACGGCCGGGTCGAGCGAGTCGAGGCTCACCGTGATCCGCCGCAGGCCGGCCTCGGCCAGCGCGCCCGCCTTGCGGCCCAGCAGCGAGCCATTGGTGGTGAGCGTCAGGTCACGTAGCTCAGGCACGGCCGCGAGCATCGCCACCAGCCGCTCCAGGTCGCGTCGCAGCAACGGCTCGCCGCCGGTCAGCCGGATCTTCTCCACGCCGGCCGCCACGAAGAGTCGAGCAAGGCGCGTGATCTCCTCGAAGGTGAGCAGCTCCTCCCGGGGCATGAACCGGAAGCCGGCCCCGAACACCTCGCGCGGCATGCAGTACGTGCAGCGGAAGTTGCAGCGGTCCGTGACCGAGATGCGCAGGTCTCGCAGCGGCCTTCCCAGGCGGTCCGTGACGCTCATCGGGTGATGGTACGCGGCGACCCGCCCTCACGCCGATGAGGTGGCGGGCGCGAGAACGCGCTGGGCGACACCAACGCCCGAGACGGTCACACTAGCGGGTGGGACGGCTAGCTGGAAGATGGAGGCTACGCGTGCGACTCGAAGGCAAGGTAGCGCTGATCACGGGCGCCGATTCGGGCATCGGTCAAGGGACCGCCACGGTCTTTGCCGCGGAGGGCGCGGATGTCGTCGTCCACTACTACCAGGATCGCAATGGCGCCGACGAGACTCGACAGCGCGTCGAAGCCGCCGGGCGCAGGTCGGTGATCGTCCAAGCGGACGTCAGCGAAGAGTCCCAGGTGGAGCGGATGTTCGATCTTGCGCTCGACCACATGGGCCACCTCGATATCCTCATGAACAATGCGGGGGTAGATGCTTCGGGCACCGAGGTGGCCGACCTGGCGACGGACGTTTGGGATCGAGCCATCCGGACGAACCTTTACGGCTACTTCTTCTGCTGCCGGCGCTTCATCCGGCACCGGCGCGAGCAGGGCGGCGGAGGCAAGATCGTCAATGTCACCTCGGTCCACGACACCATCCCCCGGGCCGGCGCCTCGGACTACGATTGCAGCAAAGGCGGCCAGCTGAACCTGACCCGCACGCTGGCCCTGGAGCTTGCCCCGCTCAAGATCAACGTCAACAACATCGGTCCGGGCATGGTCCTGACGCCCTTCAACCAAGAGGCCATGGACGATCCCGAGACGTTAGAGAAGCAGGTCCAGAGCATCCCCTGGAAGCGCGCGGCCGAGCCCGAGGAGATCGGCCGGCTGGCGCTGTACCTGTGCTCCCAGGATGCTGACTACGTGACCGGGGCCACCTTCTACATCGACGGCGGGCTGATGCAGAACCAGGGGCAGGGCGCGTAGTCCCTGCCGCGGCCGACGCTCCCGGCGCTATCCGGGACCCTTGCGACCGAGCTCCGTCAAGCGCCAGGCTGCGTTGATCATGCCCACGTGGGAGAACGCCTGGGGGAAGTTGCCCATGATCTGACCGCTGCTCGGGTCGTTCATCTCGCCCATCAGCCCCAGGTCGTTGGCCAGACCATTGAGCGCCTCGAAGCGAGCGCGGGCCTCGCTCTCATCTCCCAGCAGCGCGAGGCACTCCACCAGCCAGTAGCTGCAGATGACGAAGCCGTTCTCCTCATCCTCCCAGCGTCGGATGAGTGGTCCGACCGATAGCCCGCTTTCAAC
>JBBSMF010000150.1:0-4773 GCA_038233295.1 Candidatus Limnocylindrales bacterium
AGAGCCAGCAGCTCGGGTAGGCGTCCAAGGTCAACGTTGCCGCCGGAGGCCACCACGCACACCGTTTCTCCATCGCGTAGCAGCACGCGCCCGTTCAGCACCGCGCCGAGCGCCGCCGCCCCGGCCGGCTCCAGCAGCTGCTTCATGCGTTCCAGTGCGAAGCGCATGCCGCGCGCGATGGTGGCTTCATCCACCAGCACGATGGAGTCGACATATCTGTGCGCCAGGTCGATGGTCCAGCGTCCGGCAAACGGCGCACCCAGGCCGTCCGCGATGGACACCGGCTGAAGCGCCACAGGCTTCCCGGCGGCGATGCCCCTGCTCAACGCGTCGCTGGTCGCTGGCTCGACACCGATGACCCGTACGCCCGGCCGGAGCTGCGCGGCCGCCGCCGAAATGCCGCTGATCAGGCCGCCGCCGCCCACACCGACCACGATGACATCGACCGCTGGCAGGTCCTCCACGATCTCCAGCCCCACCGTGCCCTGGCCGGCGATGATGTCGGGGTCGTCGAACGGATGGATGAAGATCAGGCCGTGCTGGTCGCGCAGCTCCTCCATGCGCGCGAAGGTGTCGCCCACATGCTCGCCGTGGAGGATGACCGTGGCCCCGTAGGCGGTCGCCGCATCGGCCTTGGCACGCGATGCGCCAGCGGGCATCACCACGGTCACCGACACGCCCGCCGAAGCCGCCGCGTAGGCGACCGCTTGGGCATGATTGCCGGCGGAAAGCGTGATCAAGCCGGCCCGGCCTTCGTCGGGCGACAGCCGGAGGATGCGGTTCGTGGCGCCACGCGGCTTGAAGGAGCCCGTGACCTGGAGATGCTCCGTCTTGAGGAACAGGCGCGGCTGCCCATCGGCGAGGGGCCCGGCGCCGAGCGTCACGCCGGCCGTCTCCCCAACGCGTCGGGCGGCGCCCCGCGAGGAGAGCATCGGCGTACGCGACACGCGCCCGGCGATCCGTCCTGCGGCCGCCCTGATCTGGTCGAGCGTGATGTCGCGCGCAGCGGAGTCGTCGGACCCGGGTGACACGGGGAGCAAGGTAGCAGCACCCATACCGTTGCGGCGTGCCACGGAGCCGATGCCCGGCCGCTCGTACTTGCGCGTTTGCGCAAATGGTGAGAGACTATGCCGGTGACCACTGCCGTCGACCCTTGTGCCGACCTTTCCAGCGAGACCGACCGGCAGCGCTTCGCCGCCATCGGTCGAGCCCTGGCTGACGCCAAACGGCTCTGCGTGCTGGAGGTCCTTGCCACTGGCGAGCGCTCGGTGGGGCAGTTGTCACGCGAGGCGAGCTGCCAGGTTCCCAACATGAGCCAGCATCTCGCCGTTCTTCGTCAGGCGGGCCTCGTGGAGACGCGGCGCGAAGGCAACACCATCCTGTATCGCCTCTCGGACCCTCGGGTCCTGGAGACCTATCGACTCATCCAGGCGCTGGCCGGCTAGGCCCCGCCACACGACGTCCGCCCCAGCGGCGGAGAGAGGAACAACGACATGCCCATCAAGGAAGCGACCGACGCGACGTTCGAGCAGATGGTCGAGAAGAGCGAGCGGCCAGTGGTGGTCGATTTCTGGGCCGCCTGGTGCGGTCCCTGCAAGATGGTCGCGCCAGAGATCGACCGTCTAGCCGAGAAGTACGACGGCTCGGTGGACGTGGTGAAGCTCGACGTGGACGCCAACCCGCAGACCATGCAGAAGTATCAGATCATGAGCATCCCTACCATCGCCTTCTTCCGCCCTGGCCAGCAGCCGCAGGCGATCATGGGCTTCAAGCCGATGGCGCAGCTCGAGCAGGCCTTTGGCCTCCAGGAGTACGCGACAGCCGCGGCTGCCACTCCCAGCGAGACTCCCGCCTGACCATCCACCGATAGCGACGCCCTGGGCATCCGCTCAGGGCGTTTTTCTTGCTCGGCGGCGCGCGACTCGGCCTACCGCTCCGCGGCCCGCCAGGCGCTGAGGAACCAGGCACCGGCGCGATCCAGGGCGAAGCCGTCAACGGACGGCGGCTCGAAGCGCACCCAGCCCGCACCGCGACTCGAGGCCGTCGTATGCGAGGTCCGCTGAGCCGCTTCGGCGACCTCCGGATGCAGCCGCACCTCCACTGCACTATCGCCTGCGGCAGCGAACGCTCGGTCCCCACGTCGGTACTCGGTACCCTCGGTCCCCTCGGTCGAAGCGCTGACCGTGACCTCCGCCAGCTCCCCCGCCAAGCGCGCGAACAGGTCGATCAGCGTGTCAGCCGACGCGCGCGGGTCCTGGTCCGATGCAGTCATCCCGCACCGGCCTCGGCCGCGGCCAACACCGCGCGCAGGGCAGGCAGATGGTCCTCATAGTGCTCCATGGTGCACTCGGTGAACATGCGCTGCGCCGCGGGCGCCTTGAGCCAGCGCGCCTCGGGCACCATGGTCAACGTGCCGCGCAGCTCGGCCGGGATGTCGGCCAGGCGCTGACGTAGCTCATCGGTCGTGAGCTCGCCGGCGTCCTTCAGCAGGCGCTGGTTCAGCGCTTCACCGTACGTCTCCCAGGGCTGGGCGATCCGTCGCTGCGTTCGGCTCTCATCATCCACGGCCAGTTCGCGCGCCATCTGAAGTGCCATCTCCTGCCAACCGACCACATGCGCGATGAGGTCGCGGGCGCTCCAGCCGTGCGCCGGCCCCTCCTCATCGGTCGGCCGCTCAAGCGCATCGTCGCTGAGCGCTGCCAGCGCCTCGTATGGCACCCAGGACTCTCGTTCGTCCTCCAGGAACTCCATCGCCTGCATGTACATCGCGTGCCCTCCGGCGGTGCGCCCCCGGCGGGGATCATCGAGGGCCATGCTATCGTCCCGCCGTGGCTGATGACCGAACCCGACCCCATCGGCGGGACGACGGCCCTCCCATCCTGCCGCCCGTCGATCCGGCACAGGCGCGGGTGGCGCCGGGGGATCTGACGCCGGAGATCCTGGCCGCCTTCCTCACCGATGGCGACGAACCGGTCTCTCGCTGGGCGCTGGCCCAAGTCCTCGAAGGGCAGCCTCGCGCCCTTGTCTACGACACCTTCGTGCGCGACACCATGCACATCGTGGGCGAGCGCTGGGCGAGTGGCCGCTGGACCGTCTCGGAGGAGCATCTCGCCACGCAGACCCTCGCTCGCGTCCTGACGTCGCTCGGCCCGGACGACTCGCACTACGACCGCCTGGGTCCCCAGGCGGTCCTCGCCGGGGTCGCCGGGGAGGAGCACGCCATCGGGCTCATCCTGCTCGATCATCTCCTGCGCGAGAGCGGCTGGTCCGTGGCACAGCTTGGCCCCAACGTGCCGGTCGACGATCTGGTTCGTTTCGCCGCCAAGTTCGAGGCGCGGCTGGTGGCCCTGACCGCGTCCCACGGAGACCGGTCGGAGAGCCTTCGCGACACGATCGTCGCCTTGCGGGCACTGCCGGCGGCGCCGGCGATCATGATCGGTGGCCAGATCGTCGGCACCATCGACGCGGCAGCGCTGGATGCGGACTGGACCGGCACGTCCGTGCGCGAGGCCGCTCGTTTCGCCGATGAGCTGCGCATCAGCCTCATGGACACCGCCCGCTCCTGACGCGAGCGGCTCAGCGCCCGCTCCTGGCGCGAGCTGTCGAGCCGCGCGACTGCTGGTCAGCGCCCCCAGCTCAGGATGCGCTCGGGCGCTACCACGATGACGACCGGGTCGCCCTTCTCCGCCATCCGGTTAGCCATCTCGATGGGCGGACGGTCGGGCAGGTAGCGGCGCACCTGGGCCTGGCTGATGCGGATGTAGGCACTGCGACCCTCGGCGCCATCGATCACCCAGGCCGATCCCCGCACGAGGACGCCGCGCTTGCGGCGGATGTCACCATCGACCTCGACGGCGGCGCGTCCCGACCGGCGGACATTGCGGACCTTGTGATCGCCCCCCTGCGCCCCTATCCAGAAACGTTCACCGTCCCAGTGGAACCAGGCCGGGACCACGTGCGGGTCGCCATCAGGGTCGGTCGTGGCGAAGCGGCACAGGTTCGGCTCGTCGAGGTGGTCTTCAAGCGCACCCGGGTCCTCCGCCCAGCCGGACGCTTCGATGGCGCCCGTCGCGCTCACACCGCGACCGGTTCGCGGTACTCACCGTAGACGCCGCGGAAGATGCCGCACATCTCGCCGAGTGTCGCGTACGCGTTGGCACATTCCAGCAGGGCCGGCATGACGTTCGTCTCGCTGGAACCCGGCTGCGCGGCTCGGTCACGGAGATGCGCCAAGGCTCGCTCGACCGCTTCGGGGTCGCGTTCCCGGCGAACCCGGGCCAGGCGCTCCAGGTGGCGTCGCTTGCTCTCCTCGCTCACCTCCAGCAGCGGGATCTCCAGGCGTTCGTCGGGATCGACGAAGGCGTTGACGCCCACGACCTGCCGTTCGCCCAGGTCGAGCTCGCGCTGGTAGCGATACGCGGCGTCGGCGATCTCCTTCTGCGGATAGCCGGCCTCCGTGGCCGCCACCATCCCGCCCAGGCGGTCGATCTCGTCGAGGTAGCGCCAGACCTGTCGCTCTATCTCGTTGGTCAACGACTCCACGAACCAGGAGCCGCCCAGCGGGTCGACCGTGTTCCGCACGCCGCTTTCGGCGGCGATGATCTGCTGTTGGCGGAGGGCCAGCAGCGCGGCCTCCGCCGAGGGCACCGCCCAGGCCTCGTCATAGGCGTCGGTGTGCAGCGACTGTGAGCCGCCCAACACGCCGGCCAGCGCCTGGAGCGCCACGCGCGTGAGGTTGTTGAGTGGCTGCTGCGCCGTGAGCGACACGCCGGC
>JBBSMF010000151.1:0-4741 GCA_038233295.1 Candidatus Limnocylindrales bacterium
CAGATCGGCGGCGCGGCCAGCGGCTTGTCCCGGGCCCGGGTCGTGGTCCCCGTCGGTGGCGAAGGGGAGCGGCTGGGTCGTGGTTTCCTTGGTGCGTGCCGCCATGCGGTCAGTGTAGGCACTGGACTTGACGGGAAACGTCATGTTTGCTTTTGGTGCGCCGCCGCCGACGCGTGGCCGTTCGCATGGCGGGAGTGCGTCCACCGCGCAACGTGGGAGTGATCGTGCGGCCGTACACTCGGCCGATGAAGGGTGATCGAGTCGAGATCGTGGTGGATACCGGTAACGGCGTGCAGACGTTCGAGATCGGTGCGACGCGCGCTGGACGGCGAGTGGACATCTCCGTATCGCGTGGCGTGGTGGAAGTGAGCGAGGTCACGCGCGGCGGCACGCCCATCCGGACCGGCCGCTTCATGGCCACTCGGATCGTGGCCATGGTCGAGCACCCGGCGGGCGAGGAACCCGGAGCGTCCTGATCCTTCAAGGCTCCGGACACAGGACCGCCGCCGGATGGCCCTGCCGGCGGCGGTGGATGAGGTGTGAGGTCGTCCCTCTGGACTGACCCGCTAGGAGACACCCTGGGCCGGCGCGGAGGAGTCGCTCGACCCGGACGAGCCACCAGACCCGCCGGACTTGAGCGCCGCCAGACGCGTCTCGACCTCGATCTCCGCGCCCGCATCCTCGAGGGAGGCGAACTGCTCCTCGATCGACGAGGCGCTCACCTCGGCCATGCCGCGGGCCATCGCCTCCTCACGCCGGATGCGGTCCTCGAAGCGATTGAGCTCGCTGGTCGGATCCATCACCGAGACGTTTTTCACGGCGGTCTGCACCTGCGTCTGAGCCTGGGCCATCTTCGCCCGGCTCACCAGCTCGTCGCGCTTGGAGACGAGCTCCTCGCGCTTCGTGCGCAGCTTGTTGAGACCATCCTTGAGCTGGTCGGTGAGCTCCGTCTGCTGAGTGACCTGGCCCTGCATCTGGGTGACCGACTGCTCGAAGCTGATCTGCTTGCGCAGAGCCACCTTGGCCAGCTCCTCGAAGCGGGTGGCCTCATCGGCCTTGCCCTGGCTGGTCAGCTGACCGGCCATGCTGGCGGCGGCCTGTGCCTTGTTGCCCCAGTCGGTGGAGGCCTCGCGCGACTCGCTCAGGTCTTCCTCCAGCATGCGCAGATTGCCCACCGTCTGGGCGACCGCCTGCTCCGCTTCTGCGATGTTCTCGGTGAAATCCCGGATCAGCTGGTCGAGCATCAGCTCGGGGTCTTCTGCGTTGTCCAGGATGGAGTTGACGTTGGCCCGGACGAGCGAGCTCACCCGAGCAAGGATCGATGACGCCACGATGGTCTCCTTCGTGCTAGCTGCCTGATCGTTTCCATCGCGCGGCTGATGCCGCCGACGTTCGTTGATGTCGCCCTGTCGGGCGTCGTACCGGCAGATGCCTCGCCGCAGGACCGATCACCACCCGCCTCCGCCACCTCGGCCCCCGCCGAATCCACCGCCGCCGAAGCCTCCGGAGCCTCCGGAGCGACTGCCGCCCCCGAAACCACCTGAGCCGAAACCACCTCCGAACCCGCCGCCGAAGCCGCCTCCTGAGCGTCGACTGCCACCGCCGCCGAAGAGGCCGCCGCCCCGACGCGAGCCCCCGCCGAGCACCTGGCCCAGCACGACGCCGGCCAGGATAGAGCCCACGTTGATGTTGGGACCGGTCGGGACAGGTCCGCTGAAGCCACCGCCCCCGCCGCCGGCGTCCTGCTGGGCAAGGGCCAACGCCTCGTCAGCGAGAGCATCCGCGGTACGAGCGTACTGGGCGGCCTGCGCCAGATCCGTCGGCCGGAGAGCGCGGGCCTGCTCCAGATAGCGCTGAGCGTCATCCAGTCGATTCCTGGCCCGCCGGCCGAATGACTGGCGCCGCCGATAGCCACTGATGAAGTCCTCCGCCTGCGAGATGCTGTTCTCGGCCGAGGAGATGGCGTAGTCCACCGACTGGGCCGCTCGTTGGCGGTGCTGTTGCTCTTCACGAAGCCCGACAAGGAGCTGGTCCGCCGTGCCGTCGATGGCGGCCACCTGTCGGGTTAGGGCGGTCACGTCGGGACGCTCAGCGGCGGCGGCGCGGCGCACCTCCGCCAGCGCCGCTTCGGCCTGAGCCAGCGCGGCGGCTCGCTCGGGAGCCGTCCCGCCATCGACCGCCGCGCGAGCCTGCGCAAGGTCGGCGCTGACTGCCTGCACCTCGGCCTGCAGCTTGGTGGCCATGTCGGCCAGGGAAGCGGACAGCTTGTCGATGGCGTCCAGGAGCCCGACCGCCTCGGTGACGCGCTCCTGGGCGGCCCGCGTCTCCACGGCCGCCTTGGCGCGGTCCTCCGCGGCGTCGGCGGTCTGGGCTTCGGCCAAGTGCTTCCTGGCGGAGGCCAGACGCTCCGTTGCGGCGTCCACATTGCCGGCCACGGCCTGCCAACTGGGAGCGGCGTACCTGTCCAGCGCGGTGAGGGCTCCCCGTCCACCGGAGAGCCGGCTCTCCGCGGCCTCGATGGTGGCTGGCAGTGAGGCCAGCACCGCGGGTAGGTTCTTCTCCAGGTCGCGCAAGTCCTTGATGGCCTTGGCCTGGGCATCCACGGCTGCTTGAGCACGGGTCGTGCGCTCGATGGTCTCCTGGATCATCTGGCGTCGTTGCTCCGGTGTCTCGGGCTCCGAGTCGTCAAGCGCCTGGCCGATGGCGAAGGCCTGGCGCAGCTCATCGCGCGCGGAGGCCAGCGACTTTGCCAGCGCGGCGGCCTGGCCAGCCCCGAACTGCGCCTCCACGAACCCCAGCTCCTGCTCCGCGTCCCGCAGCGCATCGTCGGTCTTGATCAGCATGGCATTGGCCTCGCGACCCAGTCGCTCTTGCTCGGACGCCTCCTGGAACGCGGCCTGACGGTCCCCGCGCTCCCGCTTGAAGCGGCTGAAGAGCCACCAACCCACGCCGCCCACGATGAGCACCAGCAGGATGGGCAGGACCGGCAAGCCGCCGCTACCCGAACCAGAGCCGGTATCCGGGCCGGGCGCCGCACCCGGGGTGACGGTGGCTCCGGCACGCGGCGTCGCGGCCGGCGCTGGCGTGGCAGGCCCCGCGATCGGCGTGACGGCCTCTTCCAGACCCTGCGCCGCCACTACCACCGCCTCCGGAAAGGCGCCGGCGCCCAGCTCCGCCTCGAGCTCCTCGACGATCGCGTCGACCTCGTTCTGCGAGACATCCGAAGTGAGCCCCGAGCCGAGCTCGAGCCAGTCGGTGCGATCGTCCAACGCGACCACGAGGAGGGCATCGCGCGCGCCGAGCTCGTTCTCGTTGGCGACATCGATGGTGAACTCGCTCACCTCGAGCGGTCCGGTGGTGTCCACGAACAGGGCATAGAGCTGCACGCCGGTGCCATCGAAGAGCGACTCCTGAGCTGCCCCGATCCGGTCCAGACCGTCAGCCAGCTCGCCGGTTTCGTCGACCACGGCGCTGCTCAGGACCGGCACATGGTCGGCACGCACGGGCATCGCCGCGAACATGATCAGGGCCGCGGCGAAGAGGGCCGCCGTCAACGTCGCGGTGGCTCGGGATGCGACCACCATGCGCGGCGCGCGGCGCGCGAGGATGTCGCTGCCGAAAGGATCGTGTGCAGTCACGGGACAAGCGTAGCGCCAGCGACCGGGAACGAAGTGTCCCGTCGTGGGCGGCGTTGCTGTCATCAGCGTTGCGAGATGACGTTCTCCGTCGCGCGACGGCGGCAGCGGCTAGTCTCCGGGTCGATGGATGCACAGGGCTTCGAGGACCTCGATCCGGACCCGCTGCGGCAGCTGCAGCTCTGGCTGGAGGAGGCCGCGGGCGCCGGTCTTCGCGAGCCGTACGCCATGTCGCTGGCTACCGTGGCTTCCGATGGTGAGCCGCAGGTGCGCGTCGTCCTGCTTCGTGCCGTGGAGGCTCAGGGCCTGACCTTCTACACCAACCGGGAGAGCGAGAAGGGCCGCGCGCTGGCAGCCCATCCCCGGGCAGCCGCGGTCCTGTTCTGGGATCCCCTGGAGCGGCAGGTCCGCGTCACAGGCCCGGTGGCGGAACTGGATCGGGCGGAGTCAGCGGCCTACTTCTCGGACCGGCCGCGCGGCAGTCAGGTTGCGGCCTGGGCCTCGGAGCAGAGCCGCCCCGTGGCCGACCGGGCGGCGCTCGAGGACCGATTCTCGGCCGCTTCCGCGCGCTTCGCCGAGGGCTCCGTGCCGCTGCCGCCGTTCTGGGGCGGCTACCGTATCGCACCGGTCCGATATGAGTTCGGGCAGGGCCGCCGTGATCGTCTCCACGATCGCCTCCAGTACGCTCCCGATGGACACGGCGGTTGGGATCGCAAGCGACTCATGCCATGACCCGCAACATTGGCGACCGCAGCATCGAGCCGCATAAGGGCGTCGTGATCGCCATGGCTCTGGGGGTCGCAGCAATCGCCATGGCCATGATCGCCGGACGCAGCGCTCTCCTGACGGTCGCGCTACAGCCGCCGGTGCCGGTGAGCTGGCTTCTGGGCGCGGCGGCGGCTCTGGTGGGTATCGTTCTGCTGCTGCGGAGCGCGGACCAGGTGGGCACGGCTGCCGAGCCCGCCGAGCTCATCCGGGGGATCCGCATCGTGTTCCTTGCAGTGGCGGCCTTCGGTGCCTCCGCCGGCTGGTTCATCGGGTCGCCGGTGCCCATCGTGGCGGGACTGGTGATCGCCGGTGTCGATGTCCTGGAGACGACGTTCCTG
>JBBSMF010000152.1:0-4689 GCA_038233295.1 Candidatus Limnocylindrales bacterium
GGTCCAAGAGCGCCATCCTGTCCGTGGCCATCGGGTCACTCCTCTTGACGTCGGTTGCTACTCCAACGTCCTGAGGATGACGCGGTGGCCGTTCACGTACTCGGCCTTCCCGCTGTTACACCACGTCCCGGGACACTACTCGGGTGCCGGGCAGGAGCGGGCAGCCATGAGCAGCACGAGCCGGCGAATGCGTTCGGGGCGCGCGCTAGGGCATAACCAAAGCGCCCAGGTCCCACCCAACGAGCTACCAGCGAGCGCGGACGTCTCCTACCCCAGTTCGTCCAGAACCTGGTCGACGAACTCGATGGCAGCGGCTCGGTAGCGCTCAGCAGGGACGTAGACCGGCTCACTAAGCCCGAAGCCAGGTCGATCCACGGCGATCGCACGCACACCTTCGACACGTTCGAGCAGCGCAAGGTGCGAGAGCGACGAAGTGGGGCTGCCGTGCAGGAACTTGCCCGCCTCCTGAGCCGGTAATCGCCGAAGATGACGCGACCGATGCTCGGCGAGCGTGACAGAGCGGCAACGGGTAGTCGACACTAGACGGATGCTTCCCGGCTCGGCTGCGCCGATCACTTTGCTCGAGCAGGGCCGCGATTCGTTCAGACGTCGGGCCTGGGCCGACGCCTACGCCCTCCTGTCGGCGGCGGATCGCGAGGAGCCAATCGGGCTCGAGGAGGTGGAGCGACTCGCGTTCGCGGCCCACCTGCTGGGCCTGTACGCCGAGAGCGCCGCCCTCCTGGAGCGAACGCACCAGGAATCGATGCGGATCGGCGATGTCGGGCGAGCAGCGCGCAGTGCCTTCTGGGTCGCCATGGAGCACTTCGGACGGGGTGAGATGGCTCCCGCCGCCGGCTGGCTTGCCCGGGCGGAACGGCTGGTCGACGATGACAGGCAGGATCGCGTCGAGCGAGGCTATCTGCTCGTGGCCGCGGCCGCGCTGAGCCTTGCGGAGGGCGACGCGACGACAGCCCGTGCGACTTACGAACGGGTCGCTGAGATCGCCGCCCGATTCGCCGACCCGGATCTGCTCGTGCTCGCCAGGCTCGGAGCTGGTGAGGCCCTCATCGGCCTCAACGAGACGGCGCGCGGCGTCGCCCTGTTCGACGAGGCCATGGTTTCCGTCACATCGGGCGAAGTGTCGCCGGTCATCGTCGGAATCGCGTACTGCTCGGTGATCGCGTCCTGTCAGCGGATCTTCGACCTACGACGAGCGCAGGAGTGGACGGCGGCCCTGAACCGTTGGTGTGGATCGCAGCCCCAGCTGGTCCAGTTTCGCGGCCTGTGCCTCCTGTATCGGGCCGAGCTCTTGCAGTTCCACGGCGCCTGGCACGATGCGGAAGAGGAGGCCCGCCGGGCGAGCGAGCGATTGGCCGAACCTGAGGCCGATCCGTCGATCGGCGAGGCCGTCTACCAGCAGGCTGAGCTCCACCGCCTGCGTGGCGAGTTCGCGAAGGCCGAAGCCGCATACCGCCGCGCGAGCCAGCTGGGGCGGCGACCCGAGCCCGGCCTGGCCCTCCTGCGATTTGCCCAGGGCCGGCCCGATGCCGCCGCGGCGGCCATCCGCCGGGCGGCGGATGAGGCCCTCGGCACCCTCGCAAGGCCCCGGCTGCTCGATCCCTTCGTCGAGATCATGCTGGCCACCGGCTCGGCTGCCGAGGCACGGGTCGCGGCCGAGGAGCTGTTGCAGATCGCCCGCGACATCGGCGCCCCCCTGCTGGTGGCGATGGCTGCTCGCGCGGAGGGAGCCGTGCTGCTTGCGGAGGGAAACCCCCATGCGGCCCTGGGTGCTCTGCGACGCGCGTGGACGGCATGGCATGCCCTCGAAGCTCCATACGACGCCGCGCGCGTACGAGTCCTGATCGGGCTCGCCTGCCGCGAGCTCGACGACGTCGACACGGCGACGATGGAGCTCGACGCCGCGCGCGATGTCTTCCAGCAGCTCGGCGCAAGGCCTGACGTCTCCCGCGTGGAGGCACTGAGCGGCAAGGACGCTGTTCGTCCACCGGGCGGCCTCACGGTTCGTGAGATCGAGGTGCTCCGACTTGTGGCGACCGGCAAGACCAACCGGGCGATCGGAGCGGGCCTCGTGATCAGTGAGAAGACCGTGGCTCGTCACCTGAGCAACATCTTCACCAAGCTCGGAGTGTCATCCCGTGCCGCTGCGACGGCCTACGCGTACGAGCACGATCTCGTCTCACTGCCTACATAGAACTACCCATCCTGCTTGCCGGGCGAAATGGATGGTTCGGCCGATGCGGCCGAGGGTCGCCCCGGCCTAGCATCCTTCCTGGCGAGCAGCCACAAAGGTGGAGGATGAAGCAGCATGTTGCAACCCGAGCGGTTCGAGACGGTGGTCATCGGTGGCGGGCAGGCCGGACTGGCGCTCGGGTACCAGCTGGCGCAGACAGGTCAGAGCTTCGTCATCCTCGATGCAGGGGAGAGGGTCGGCGATGCCTGGCGAATGCGCTGGGACGGGCTGCGACTCTTTACCCCGGCCCGGTACGACGGGCTGCCCGGGATGTCGTTCCCGGCCCCGCCGAATGCCTTCCCGACGAAGGACGACGTCGCGGACTATCTCGAGACATATGCCGCCCGCATGGACCTCCCGGTCCGAACCGGCGTCCGTGTGACCGACCTCTGGCACGCAGCAGGCGGCCAAGGCTTCCGGATCGCTGCGGGTCCGCGCGTCTTCGAGGCGGCCCAAGTGGTGGTGGCGACCGGGGCATTCAGTGGCCCTCGTGTCCCCGGCTTCGCCAGCGAGCTCGATCCGGCCATCACACAGCTCCACTCGAGCGAGTTCCGGAATGCCTCGCAGCTGCGCGAAGGGGCCGTTCTGGTCGTGGGAGCAAGCAATTCAGGCGCCGAGATCGCCCTGAACACGGCCAGGCACCATCACACCGTACTCTCCGGGCGAGACACGGGCACGATGCCGGTCCGTCCAGAGAGCCCGATGGCTCGTGTGGTCCATCCGTTCCTCTGGTTCTTCCTCAACCACATTGCGAACCTGGCCACGCCGATCGGCCGGAGAGCGCTGTCGGACGTGCGCGATCACGGTCTGCCGCTCGAGCGGGTCTGGCCCGCAGACCTGGTCGCCGCTGGCGTGGATCGCGTCCATTCCCGGACGGTGGCCGCGCGGGATGGGTTGCCCGTTCTCGACGACGACCGGGTGATCGAGGTGACGAACGTCGTATGGGCCACTGGCTTTCGGCCGGACCTTGGATGGATCCACCTGCCCGTGGTCGGTCCGGATGGCTGGCCCATGCAGGCCCGCGGCGTCGTTCCCAGCGTACCTGGGCTGTACTTCATCGGGCTCCCGTTCCTGTATTCAGCCGCCTCATCGCTCCTGGGTGGGGTCGGGCGGGACGCCGCGTATCTCGTCGAGCGCATGGCACCCAAGGCGAACCGGTGGCGAGCTTCGGACAGGCAGGTCGCGACCAACGCCTGACTCGGATCGTGTGGCGGCTTCGATAAGAGCAGCAGGCTAAGAGCGATCGATGGCGGCGCAAGAGCGCAGCGCGACGTCCGACGAGTTCGCGGCTGCCCGCCTTGCGTGGAACGTAGGGGCGCGCCGGCGGAGTGCGACGCAGTCCGCTCACTTCCTCGATGGAAACAGCGCAGTCAGCCGCGGGCCCCATGCCTGGCCGATCTCTAGCCGCGCCCATGGTAACGTACGTCCATGCGTACTACCATGGACAAGGCAGGACGGTTGGTTATACCGTTGCCATTGCGAGGGCAGGTCGGGCTGGACGAGGGTGGAGAGGTGGACATCGAGGTCGATGGCGCGACCATCCGGGTAGAGCCCGTTGCCGGCCGCGACTTTGCCGAGGAGAGCGGCCTCTTGGTGATCCCCTCGCGCGGGCTTTCCCTGGACGATGCCGCTGTGCGTCAGCTGCGCGATGTCGATCAGCGATAGGCAGAGCGGCCCCGAGGTGCTGGTCGATACCAGTGTTGCGATCGCGCTGGTCCTGGTGGATCACGAGGGTCACGCGTCGACCATGTCAGCAGTGCGGGGCAAGCGATTGGGCCTCTCGGGACACGCGTGGTACGAGACCTACTCGGTCCTGACGCGTCTCCCGCCCGGCGCTCGCCGGTCGCCGAGTGACGTGCTTCGGCTTCTCGAACACGACTTCCCGGCGACGCGCTTCCTGGACAAGCGGACGGCGGGCGCGCTCCGCCTGGATCTGGCGCGGTTGGGAATCGCCGGTGGAGCCGTCTACGACGCACTGGTCGGTGCCACCGCTCGCCAGCACGGGATGCTGCTGATGTCCCGGGACCGTCGTGCCATCGGTGTGTACGAAGCCCTGGGCATCCAGGTGACCATCGTCACGTGAAGCGACGCCCAGAAGCTGTGACGACATGAGCGAGGTCCCTTCCACTTGAAGATCAGCTGGGAGCAGGCGCTGGCGTGGCGGACGCAGCGACAGCTGCTCGATCCGGTCGCCAGGCTGCCCATCGCCGGGGTCGTCCGCCGCCTGTGCGCTGTGCAGGCGCAGGTGGCGTCTTCCGCGGAACTCGCCATCCGAGTCCGGCGCCAGGCATCGCGGCCGGGCGAGGTCAGCCGCGCACTTTCCGACGGTCGCCTGATCAAGACCTGGGCGATGCGCGGCACGCTTCATCTGATCACGCCGGAGGAGGGCGGCGCCTTCCTTTCGCTGATGGCCTCTGGGCGATCGTGGGAGCGGCCCA
>JBBSMF010000153.1:0-4669 GCA_038233295.1 Candidatus Limnocylindrales bacterium
CGCCGTTCGTGGCGCCGTGCTACGCCGCGGGTGGCGGGACCAACCCGCTGCTGATCCGGCGCGAAGCCTGGCCGCTTGCCGCCGAGCTGACGGGTGACCGCGGCTTCGGCCCGCTGTTGTCCGCGCGACCGGAACTGCTGCGCCTCGTCGATGTACCCGGTGCCAACCCCGACGTCGACACGCCGGCCGACCTGGCGACGCTCAGTCGCGCGTGAGCACCAGGCCGATCCGACCGAATGGAGGACGCGGGTCGGTGTAGACCTTGATGCGAGGGTCATCCTCGGAGGCGTGCGACAGGTCCCAGAGCCGATTCTCTGCCTCGAACGAGACCTCCACGAGCTGTGGCCAGCGGTCGAGCATGCGCTGGCCGATCTCGTGCACCAGGTGCTGGATGGATAGGCTCACGAACCCGTCGAAGACCGTAGCGGCAAGGTCGGCCACCTGTTCCGGAGCGACATAGCGACTCGGCTGCGGGTCCAGTGCGGCGCCCCACGCTCCCTCCGCGTAGCGCCAGCCGATGTCGCTGTGGATGTAGAGCGGACGGTCAGGTCGGTCGGGCAGGGTGGTGTATTCGTCGCGGGCGAAGGACGCGAAGCTTGATCCCGAGACCTTGATCATCTGCAGCCCGGCACGTCCTGAGCGGAGATCGGCCGGCACGATCCGTCCCTCGGCGGTCCGGTCCACGCCCACCGAAGCGGTCGCGTGGCTGCCATGCGTTCGATGGAACAGCACCTCGCTGCCGGCCCAGCCGCCCTCGCCACGAGGCGTGCTCGCAGCCGCGAACGGCGTCTCCCGGCCGGTCATGATCAGTCGCTCCATGTGCGGGTATGTCTCCAGGAAGCGGCGTCCGATGAAGAAGAGCCAGCCCTCCAGGGTGGATCCGGTGAACGCCATCGATTCCAGGTGTATGAAGTTCTTCATCGTGTCAGTGGCCACCACCCGGCGGTTGTCGCCTTCCGTGTAGGCCGGCAGGAAGCCATCGCCCAGGACCCTCACGTCGATCTCGGCCGCGAAGAGCACGTTCTCCCGTCCGGTGAAGGGCGACTCGGGGATGGGCGTCACGCCGCGCAACGGCGTGGCGTAGGTGCGGTAGGTGGACACGGCTGCCTTGCCGTAGTGGATCTCCGTCTTCACCGAGCCACCTCCTCGGCGCCGCGCAGCAGCCGCAGCCGGTCTTGCGCGATGGCCACCACGTCGCGTAATGCGCGGTGCTTCTCCTCCTCGCGGTCGGGGCTGAGGTGCTCCTCCAGGAGTAGTCGCGCGATCTCCGCGCGGGACCGCCCTGCGACATGGATCACGAACCGAAACCCGAAGCGCGTCTCGTAGGCTGCGTTGAGGCGTTCCAGGTCGGTGGCCAGCTGAAGAGGGGCCCCACGGTCGTGGGTGGCTTCAGCATCCTGCACGGCCTCCTGGTCGTAGCCCTGCTCGCGGTACGACAGCGCGGAGACGGTCGCCGGTGACGCTCCGATCCGCGGATGAGCGTCGAGCAAGGCGATCTGCTCCGACTCGGGCATGACCAGGGCCACCACTCGTGCTCGGTCGAGCAGGGCTCGGTAGGAGCCGAAGGGTCGATCAAGGGCCAGGCTGGCGGCGAAGGCGGCTGCGCCCTCGAACAGCGGGGCGAGCGCCCGGACGAACGCGTCGGCGTCCAGCGCGTCCAGCTCGTCGATCGGCGGGAGCGCTTCCATCCTCAGCTGCCGCGGTACGTGGTCATGGCGTACGGCGCCAGGAGCAGCGGCACGTGGTGATTCCGCGCCGCGTCCTCGATGTGGATGCCCAACGTCACGGACTCGAAGAACCCACCTCCGTGACCCCGCAGATCGAAGTGGAGTCGGTAGTCGCCAGGGATCAGCTCACCGCGCAGCAGCGACCGGATCCGACCGTCCGCGTCGGTGACTCCGTGCCCCGCCGCGATCTCCGCGCCGTCGTCGAGGAGGCGCACCAACCGCACACCGACGCCCGGCCGAGGCAGACCGGCCTGTGTGTCGAGCACGTGAGTCGAGACCGTGGGGCGCACATCGCTGGATGCCATCCCTGTGGAGCCTCCCTCCGCCGACGCCCTCGGCTATCCTGCCGGCCATGGGCGACCTGAGGATCCTCGTCGGCGACCTCCACTTTACTGCTCGCTGGGAGAGCCAAGCGCCGCGCACCGTCGAGCGGATCCGCGACATGTTGCCGCTGCGCAACAAGCTCATCCATTGCCGCTGGAGCGGAGAGGGCTGCTGGATCCCGTTCGGCGACATCGACCTGGGCACCGGATGGGAGAACCACACGAGCCATCCGGCGCCGGGCGAGCTGATCGTCTACCCGGGCGGCTTCTCCGAGTGCGAGATCTTGCTGGCCTACGGCGGCGTCGCCTTCAGCTCCAAGCTAGGCCAATTGGCGGGCAACCATTTCGCCACGATCGTGGAGGGACGCGAGCAGCTCCCCGAGATGGGCCGCCGCGTGCTGTGGCGGGGCGCTCAGGACATAACCATCGAGGAGCCCTGACGGCGCCCGCGGGCTTGGCCCCGTCGCTCCGGCCTTACCGCTGGCGATTCCAGCCAGGTTGACATCTCGGGGCAAAGCGGGCCGCAAGCTTCCGATCCGTCGGCCTTGCGTGGTCACGCGACCCATCGTGAAGACGCTGGGCGAGCGTGGGCGAGCGTGCGCTAGTGTGGGACGCCTCCCAAAGCAGCTTGTACGCCACGGTCCAGGCCCTGGGTCGTGGCGTTAGCCGGCCGCTAGACCCCGATATGTCAGTCTGGCTGACATCGCCGACCACAACGCGCCACCCGCCCAGGCAGCGTTCGGGCCAGTGCCGTATCGAGGTGGAGATGCTGTCAAGCCCGACCATTGATCTCGTGATCCGGGGCGGCACGGTCGTCACCGTCGATGGCAGCCGGCAGGCGGACGTTGCAGTCGATGCTGGCGGACGGATCGTCGCGGTCGAGCCCGGGCTTCCCGGTGGGTCAGCCAGGCGGGAGGTCCATGCCACCGGCCTGCTGGTCCTCCCAGGCGTCATCGATGTGCACACCCACACACGCATCGCCAGCGACGCGGAGCCAGACCGCTTCTTCCAGGACTCCGTGGCGGCTGCCTTCGGCGGCACGACCACGTTCCTGTCCTTCAACAACCCGGGCACGGGCATAAGCGAGGTGGCCCAGGGTCGCCTGCGCGACGGCATCGACGAGTGGCTCCAGCGGACGGCGGGCGACTCGGCCATCGACTACGGCTTGAGTGCCGTGATCACCGCTCAGCAGGACGATCCGGTGGCCGACATCCCGGCCGCCGTTGCCCTGGGCGTGCCCACCTTCAAGGCATTCATGGTCTACGACTTCGGGGTGGACGAGGCGGTCCTCCGGTCGCTCCTGGAGGCGACGCGCGACCACGGCGCCTTGCTCCAGGTGCACTGCGAGGACCGCACCATCCTGGAGGCCGGGATCCGCGGGCAGTTGGAGCAGGGGCGAACGGCGCCTGCGCACCACGCCGACTCACGTCCTACCGCATGCGAGGGGACCGGCATCGCTCGAGCGCTGGGCATCGCCCACGAAGTGGGGGCGCCGATCTACGCCGTGCACGTCTCTTGCGCCGACGCCCTGGCGCCCCTCGCCGCGGCCAAACGGCAGGGTCACGCGGTCTTCGCCGAGACATGCCCGCACTACCTGGCGTTGGACGCCTCGCGTTACGCTCTACCCGACGCCGAGGCCATCCGTTGCGTCATCTCCCCACCACTGCGGGCAGCCTCCGACGTGGATGCGCTCTGGGCGGCGCTGGCCGATGGCACTCTCGACCTGGTGGCTACGGACCATGTGCCCGACCGGTTGGCGGTCGAGAAGCGCTACTCAGGCCAGCCCTTCACGGAGATCAGCAACGGCGCGCCGGGCATCGAGACGCTGCTGGCGGTGGTCTATAGCGAGGGGATCGCCACGGGCAGGCTCACCCTCGAGCGGATGGTGGACCTGCTCTCGACCACCCCGGCCCGGCTCTTCGGCCTTGCACGCAAGGGTGCTATCGAGGCGGGCAGGGACGCCGACCTGGTGCTCTTCGAACCGGCGGTTCGGCGGACGCTCCGCGCGGCCGACCTGCATCACACCAGCGACTACACCCCCTACGAGGGAATGGCGGTATCCGGCGCAGTGCGCGATGTCTTCGTGCGCGGCCAGGACGTCATCCGCGACGGGACGTTCGTAGGTCGCCGCGGCTTCGGCCAGTTCCAAGAGCGGCTGCTCACGTGGCGCTGAGCGGCGCGCCGCTCGAGCCATTCGGGATGACTTCGGGCTCGACCGGCAAGAGCTCCAGGGTCGTGTCCAGGATCTCCTGGCGGAGCATCGCCTGCGTCGAGCCATGGCTCGGGTACTTCGCTTCCAACGCCCGCGAGCAGGCCTTGATGCGCTCATCGTCCGTAGCGGGCTCTACGCGCACAGCGACACTCGAGTCGCCAGCAAGGATCACGCCGGTCCTTGAAGCAAGTGCCTCGCGATACCAGCGCGCCCGCGCCCCCTGATAGGAGCGGATCAGTACCCGGTCCGCCGGATCGACCACGACCCAGATGATCGTCCGATGCACGGCCTCATCAGCAGCGGGACGTGTCTCGATCTCCACCTCGGCCGTGCGACGAAGGAGATGCAGATCGTCGTCCGAGAAGCGTTCCATCCGCCGATGGTATCGCGCGCCCTCGTCCCGTTGC
>JBBSMF010000154.1:0-4652 GCA_038233295.1 Candidatus Limnocylindrales bacterium
ATTCCAAGGCAAGGTCAGGATCCTCGCGTCAACCAGATCCGTCGCCCTCGGAGATGTCGAAGCGAGGCTGGCGCATCCGCTCGAGATCCTCGACGCTGAGATCCATCTCGAGCTCCAGAAGTGCAAGCGCTTGCGCGCCCGGACGACTTCCGACAGAGCGCCATGAACCCGTCTCGACTCCGACTCGTCCCCAGGACCGCCGCCGCCTCGCGGACCAGCTCCCTGTCCAGGTCATGGTCGGCCGCTTCCTCATGGAGCCAGTATGCCGAGGCTCCGATCATTCGCGCGTAGTCCAGGCTCCGGAAGCGGTCCAGTGCAGGTCGTCTGGGTCACTGCCGGCGGCGAGGACCTCAAGAAGAGGGCCTAGGAACCGCTCGATGTCCGCGACGCAGTCGCCCAGCGTGCGGTCTTCTTCCATCACGCGCGTCCGGCGAACGAAGGCCTGCCACTGGACGCGCTTTGCAGAGTCCCGAGTGAACTCGTCGGTGAAGACGAACGGTACGGCCCTGATGCGGGTGCCGCGGGTCGAGAAGGTCGCGCCGATGGCGGCGCCGAGCGGGCCAGCGCGAAAGGACATCGTCCGGGCCATGACCGAGAGATCGTAGAAGTCCTTCATCCGAGAGTTGGCGATACCGAGCGACACCATCGCTTCGAGCTTCTCGGCCACGACCGCCTCCGGTGGGTACGCTCGGATGCGGGGCGACGGCATGTCCAGCAAGGTCGGATACTCGAGCTTGTCACGCATCGGACTGACGGCATCGCCGAAGCCGAAGTCCAGCAGGACGGGGATCCGAGCTTCACCGAGTTCGGCGTCGAACGATGCCCGAAGGCCCGTGTAGCGACGGTCCTCCCCGACTTCCTGGATGCGGATCGCGCCAGCCTGGTACACGAGCCCATCGGGCACGTCCACCACGACCAGCGCGATGTCTCGCAGCACCTGCTCCATAGGCCGCATCGGACGGTCCGAACGCGAGGAAGTCAGCATCGCGCGTGGCTCGGTGCGGCTGGTCACCCCAGGCTGCGAAGAGCATCGCACCCTTGAGGACGAGCCGTTCAGCGTGGTCGGACCGTCCCAACCGGTAGAGGAAGCGCTCCAGCGCATAGCGCATCAGCAGGTACTGGAGTTCCTCACCGCGCTCGCGGGCTCGATTCAAGAGGCGCTGGCGGACCGATGCCGCGAGATTCGACGAGCCCGTCACACGATCGACTCGAGGTATGGCTGCATCACGCGGGCCACCCGACAGATCCGCGCGTAGTGCCACAGCTCGTCCATGGTCACGCGACGCTCCTGCCAAGCGGTACGGAGCGCCTCCAGGGCTACGTCGAGTCCGATCTTGTTGCGGTACTTGAAGCAGTCGGCCACCGTCTTCGCGGGCCCGTACACGGAGACCGACACGCCATCGATGTCGTGATCCTCCACGCCGGCCGTGAGGGACCCTCCGGAGAAGCGGACGAGGCGGACAGGCGGCCATTTGACGGCAGGTCGTCGCGCCTTGGGGTGGATCGCCACCCAGACCTCGAACGGCGCCTGGGTCGTGAGCCTGTGGAACTGGAGCGCGGAGAGCAGGCAGATGCGCCCGTTGGGGATCTGGCGTGTGACATCGGCGAAGGGCTCCGGGGGCCAGGGAGCGCCGGGCAGCGTGTACAGGCCGCGTCCCACCCGCACGATCGCACCCTCTCTCATCATGCGGTAGAGCGTGGATCGCGAAATGCGCAGCGAGTCGAGGTCGGTGGGTCGGACATGGCCGCGCTCCGCAAGAGCATCGAGCAGAAGCACAGAAGCTGCCGATACGCTCCCAGTTGGTACAAGTTGTCGGTAGTTGTTCATAAGTACCGACGCTTTGTATCATCGGCAGGGCCGGCATGTCAAGGGGAAGGGTCAGTACGCACCCATCCGCCGCGTGCCTGGCCGGACATCCGTTTGCCGCGCGACCGCCGGCGACGCCGATCGGTCAGCGCGAGCGAGACCAGCATCAGCTCGTTCGCCTTGCGCTCGAATTCGGGCACCGTGGCTTCGGGGATCGTGACGCACACCTCTCGCAGCGCCGTCTCCAACTGGTACCAGAGGTCGCCCTTGCGCACCTCGTAGAGCGGGAATCGCGAGTTGATCACCACACGCCGAACGCCGTCCTCCACGACCATCGCGCTGCGCAGCCTGGGATCGAGCGCCCTCACCACGATCTCCCCGATGCCGGTCCCGGTCCCACCGGGCTGGGCCGGCCTGGGCCGGGGCGGCCGCGTGTCCTGGCCCTCAGCGGCTTCCCCAGCGGCTTCCTCGCCCGTCTCGTCCTCGTCCGGCTCGGGTTCCGGCATCTCGGCCGCCGGCGCCTCGGCGTCGAGCGTCAACTGGTCATCCTCCCCCTCTCCGGCGCTGGCCGTCTGACTCTCGAAGAGCTGGCCCGACTCCAGCAACCGCAGCGCGCGGGCAAGGATGCGCCGCACCTGGTCGGCCGTTCGCAGCGCCTGGGGGCTGGCCGCTGATCCCGGCTCGCGGGTCAGCCGCAGGACGACGGGAGTTAGCAGGCGATGCAGGCGATCGCTCACCGCGAGCCACTCCGCGCTGTCCCGCTCGACATCGCTCTTGTTCATGGTGACCGGCACGTGGGGCAGCTCCACCTCACCGATGATCCGCGCCAGGGAGGGATGCATGGCCGGTCCGGGATGGCCGAACCACTCAGGCTCCCCGATCAAGCGGCCAAGGTGGTAGACCCGGACGCCGCCCGTCAGGCCGGGCGGGGGAGGATCCGGCGCGAGCCCGTACCAGCCGCGCACCAGGCGGCCGGCGGCACGCACGCTGAGATCGTGACGTTCCTCCACCGGCCACACTCGGACAGCGACGGGCGCCCGGTTCACCCGGACGACCACGCTGCCGGAGGCGATCAGCGGGCGGTAGACCTCGCCCAGGCGGGCGCGCACGCGGAGGGGGTCGAGGCGTTTGTCCATCTCGCCCACCTCGATGCGCACGTAGCCCAGCGAGGTGGCGACAGCCTTCGCCCGCTCGAGCAGCTCGTACGCCCGGAGCTTGCTTCGGTCTCGGTAGTCGTCATCCTGGAAGGTGTAGGCGCGTGCATCCCCGGCCGGGCTGGCCACGATCGCGAACCGGTTGCCCAGGTGACCGATGGCCGCCTTGCCGCCCTGCCCGTATCGACCTATACGGTCCCCTGCGCGCTTGCGGGAGGCGCCCCAGCGAAGGTAGTCGCGCTCCAACTGGCCGGGGCTCATGCCCAGCCCGCCGACGGCCGTGAGCACCAGGCTCCCGGGCCGGAGGGTGAGGTCGATCTCCAGAGGCCGGTCGGGAAGGCGCGAGTCGACCGCGTTGTCCACCAGCTCCAGCAGCGCCTCGGTGGCGCTGCGGTAGTTGGCGAAGAGCGAGGCGGTGAGGCGCGGGTCTATCCGCTCGCGAACGGTGCGCACGGCCATGGCCCGCTCATGCTATCCCGCGGCCATAGCGCTGTGCCGCACGTCGCGGCCTCCCCGATGTCGATCAACGACGGCTGAGCCAGTCGCAGATGACTCGCGTATCGCGGAGCCAGGCCGTGATGTTCGCTCCGGGCTGATCGCGTTCGAACGTGCGTCGACGGCTTGGCGGATGCGGCGGACCGCCAGGCCGGCTCTATACTCGCCGCACGTGACGGCGTGGCGAGGCCATGCTGCCGGTCCGAAATCGGAGGCTCATTCGATGCCGAAGTTCATGGATGTCCACCACGGTATGCACGGCGTGACTCCCGAAGCACTCCAAGCGGCGCATCAGGCCGACGTCGACATCCAGGGCGAGGAGGATGTCGACTTCCAGCGCGCCTGGGGGGACCCGGAGTCCGGCATGGTCTGGTGCCTCTCAGAGGCACCCAGCGCTGACGCGGTCAAGCGGATCCATGAGCGCGCTGGACACCCAGCCACCGAGGTGTATCCGGTCCCCGTCGAGGTCTAGATCGAGGCACCGACAAGGCTCGGCCCGATCGCGCGGGAGGCGCAAGTCGATCGCGTTGTCCACCAGTTCCAACAGCGCCTCGGTGGCGCTTCGGCTGGCGACGTCGATGGGCGCGGTACGGGGTCCGCCACTCCGCTGGCGGGGGCTGCCACCAGCCACCCGATCTGATGGTACTTCTGATGATATCGTCATGCGCGATGGCACCTTCCAAACCATTCCAGGTCAACCTCAGTCCGGAGCATCATCGCCAACTGCGCTACCTGGCGGAGCGGCGTGCCCGATCGATGGGTTCGCTCGTGCGCGAGAGCGTCGCGGAGTACCTGGCAAGCATGCCTCCCGAGGACGACCCGCTCGCCGGCATCCCTGGCATGTTCGAGGACACCGGAGCGCGACCGCATGGCGACGTCGGCGAGAGCCATGATGCGTACCTGGCCGACACTCCCGAGCGCGACTCGAACGAGCGGAAGCGCCCCGGATCTCGGCGGCGGACCATGCCGCGTTCGTGAGGCGGACGGCGGTCTTCCTGGACACGAGCGCCCTCTACGAGGCGGCTGACCGCGCCGGCCGAGGCCATCCCAAGACCCGCCGAGGACTCGAGCGCCTCCTGACCGAGAAGGCGGAACTCGTGACCACCGACCTGGTGATCGCCGAGCTTCACGGGCTGGCGCTGGGGCGGCTGGGACCCGAGACGGCGCTCGAGCTGGTGGAGCGGCTCATGGCATCG
>JBBSMF010000155.1:0-4638 GCA_038233295.1 Candidatus Limnocylindrales bacterium
AGATGCACGTCGAGCGGCAGTGTCGTCAACCGCCGGAACGCCCCCACGATATCCGCGCCGAACGTCAGGTTGGGCACGAAGTGGCCGTCCATGACATCGAGGTGAAGGCGATCGACGCCAGCCCGCTCAAGCTTGCGCACGACACGGTCAAGGTGCCCGAAGTCGGCGGTCAGGATGCTGGCCGCGACCTGCGGCCGCCAGGCTGCGGTCACCGTGAGGAGACCCCGACGTCGTCCGCGGCACCGTCGCGCGGCGGCGGGGACTCGCGCGGCGGGGACTCGCGCAACGCGGCCGCGCTCCGCTCCACTAGGATCTCGCGGCGACGGGCCACGGCGGCAGGCGCTGGTCGCGCTGCTCGTTCCGCGGCGAGCTGTCCGCAGGCGGCCCCGATCTCCGTGCCGCGATTACGCCGTACCGTGACGTGCAGACCGACCTCCCGCAGGACGCTCGCGAAGGCTTCGATCCGCTGGGCGTCGCTGGGCTGCCAGGGCGTGTGGGCCACCTGGTTCATGGGGATCAGGTTGACGTGTGCCAGGCGTCCACGCAGCAGCGTCGCGGTCTGCGCCGCGTCGTCGAGCGTGTCGTTGATGCCCGCGATCATCACGTACTCGTAGGTCACGCGCCGCCCAGTGGCGTCGGCATACCGCGTGGCCGCGGCGACGACGTGCTCCACCGGCCAACGCTGATTGAGCGGCACCAGCAGGTCCCTCAGAGCGTCACGCGGGGCGTGGAGGGAGACCGCCAGCGTGTACTGCGGTGCGAGCGCGGCGAGCCGTTCCATGCCGGGCACCACGCCACTCGTGCTGATGGTGATATGGCGCGCTCCCAGGCCGAAGCGAGCCGGGTCGCTGAGCGCCGCGGCAGCCTCCACTACGGCGCCGGCGTTCAGCAGGGGCTCGCCCATGCCCATGAACACGACGTTGGTCACGCGGCGACCATCGACGGCCAGCCGCCGCGACCAGAAGCGGACCTGGTCGACGATCTCCGCGGTGCTGAGGTCCCGCCAGAATCCCAGCTCACCGGTGGCACAGAACGGACAGCCCACCGCGCAGCCCGCCTGACTCGAGATGCACACGGTGGCCCGCTCCCGTCGAACGCCTCGCGCCGGGTAGCGCATCAGGACCGACTCGATGGTCCGGCCGTCATCCAGGACGTGAAGCGCCTTCTCCGTCAAGCCCTCGTCTGCCGGCCGCACGGTCGTCTCCATCACGGTGTCCAGCCGGAAGGCCCCGCTGAGGGCCGTGCGCAGGCTCGCCGGAAGCGTCCGGATATCGTCGAAGCTCGCATCCTGGCTGGACCACAGGCCGTCGGACACCTGGCGCGCCCGATAGGCCGGCTCACCGCGCTCCGAGAACCAGGCACGGAGAGCATCGGAGGTGACACCCGACAAGCCGGGACGTGGGTCGCGCTGGCCGGCCGCCGGAGCGTCGATGAGCTGGAGCGCTCGATCCTCGAACCGTCT
Source organism: Candidatus Limnocylindrales bacterium (assembly GCA_038233295.1). Taxonomy (GTDB): domain Bacteria; phylum Chloroflexota; class Limnocylindria; order Limnocylindrales; family CSP1-4; genus Palsa-1032. The sequence goes on from JBBSMF010000155.1 coordinate 1,463, forward strand.
GGGCTGAAGGATCGCGGAGGTTCGCGGATCCATGGGAGCGGTCATCCTACCGCTCGCTCCAGTACGCGGCTGCCGACGAGCGTCGGCCGGCCGCGGATGAGCTCCGCACCGCCCATGCGCCGGCCGCCTGCCAGCTGGGCCTCGAGCAGTCCCAGGAGTCCCTCCGCAGTGGTCAACGCCAGGCTGTCGCTCGCGAAGACGAACCGCCCGGGTGATCCGAGCAGGCCATCGCCATGCCGGCCGCCCGAGGAAGCCGGCTCATCATGCACTTGGCTCCGCCATACGACGAGACGACCTACCTCCGTCTCCAGGAAGGACCCGGGCCAGGGCTGGTAGGCACGGACCTGGCGCTCCAGCAGTCTCGCCGGACGGCCCGGATCCAGGCGCCCGTCCTCCCGGCGCAGCGGCCGGCTCAGCGTCGCCCCCTCCTTTGCCTGGGGCACCGGCGGCAAGGCACCAGCAAGCCAGGCCGCCAACGAGTCGGCAAGCAGTTCCGCGGCGACCCCGGCCAAGGCGGTCTCCAGGTCCGGCGCCACCTCGTCACCGCGAAGGGGCACCTCGCGGCGCGCGATCAGCGACCCCGTGTCCAGGCCTTCATCCATGCGCATCAGGCTCACGCCCGTACGGCGATCCCCGGCCAGGATGGCCGCCGGGATGGGCGTGGCGCCACGATGCCGGGGAAGAAGGGAGGGATGCAGGTTCAGTGCGCCGTGGCGCGGCAGGTCGAGGAGAGCGCGCGGCACGATCTGACCGTAGTCGGCCAGCACCAGGAGCTCCGGCGCCAGTCGCTCGACGGCGCCGATGGCCTCCGGAGCGCGGAGCCGTTCAGGTGCGATGAGGGGGTACGCCATCGCGCTGGCGCGGGCACCGATCGCCGAGTGACGGACCTTCGCGCCACGCCCGACGGGTCGCGAGGGGGCCGTGACCACGGCGCGGAGATCGACCGCCGGGTGCTCCGCAAGGGCTTCCAGGATGGGAACCGCGAACGAACCGCTGCCCAGGAAGACCGTCCGGGCCGGCGACGTCACGCCAGGGCAGCCAGCTCCATATCGGCACCCTCGCCTTCCTCCTGCAGCTGGCTCACCGGGATCAGCTCATCGAGCGAGTCGAGATAGTCGATGTAGAGCTTGCCGGCAAGGTGGTCGAGCTCGTGCTGCATGGCGCGTGACAGGAGTCCCGTCCCGGCGACCTTGATCCTCCGGCCGTGTCTGTTCTGGGCCACGACCCAGATCCTCTCGCGACGGGTCACATAGGCCACGTAGCCCGGCAGGGAGAGGCAACCTTCCAGGTCGTGATCGTCCCCCGTGGCGCGCACGATCCGAGGGTTCATCAGCTCGTGCAGCTGGCCCTCGACCTCGACGACACAGGCCTGTAACGCGACGCCCAGCTGCGGCGCCGCCAGCCCCACGCCCGGGGCGGCGCGCATCGTTTCCGCCAGGTCATCGAGAAGCTCATATAGAAACTTCCCGAAGGCGTCGACAGGCTCGCCCTTGAGCCGGAGACGCGGGTCACCGAGCATCACGATGGGCTGTACGGTCATGGCTCGATTATAGGTGGGCGACTCGGCTGACTCGCCGATCGGTCACATCACGCTCTCCGGGTCCACGTCGACGCTCCAGGGCGGACCCGGATCGCCGCCCAGCAGGCCCGCCGGATCCGGCCCCCGCAGCACCACCTGGAAGCGCCAGCGGCCTGCGCGTCGGACGACGTAGGCGGGAGCCGGTCCTAGCACCTCGGTCCTCGGGTCCCCCTCGCTCTTGATGGCTCGAGCGCGCAGCAACCCGGCTAGCCGGCGGGCTTCGGCGAGTGCCTCTTCGCGATCGGCCAGGGACACCGTCAACTTGATCACGGATCCGAACGGCGGCGAGCCCCATGTTCGTCGCGATGCCAGCTCACCAGCGATGAAGTCGCGGCCGTCACCGTCTGCCACCGCGCGGATGGCCGGATGATCCGGCTGGTACGTCTGTATCAGCGCTCTTCCGGGCCGCTCACCGCGGCCGGCGCGTCCCACGGCCTGGGCGAGGAGCTGATAGGTCCGTTCCGCGGCACGCTCGTCGGGCAGATTCAGCGCCACGTCTGCCGACACCACGCCGACCAGCGTGACCTCCGGCACGTCCAGTCCCTTGGCCACCAGGCTCGTGCCCACCAGCACGTCGAGACGGCCCTCCGCAAAGTCGTCGACCACCCGCGCCGCGGCTCCCTTGCGCTCCACGATATCCCGATCAAGGCGACCCACACGCAGTCCCGGCGACCGCAGCGAGACCTCCCGTTCGACCCGTTCGGTTCCTCCTCCCAGGTATCGGATACGCACAGAGGCACAGGCGGGACATCGCTGGGCCGGTGGTGCGGTGGCGCCGCAGTGATGACAGCGCAGCGCCATGACGGTCGCGTGAAAGACGAGCGGGCGCTGGCACTCCGGGCAGATCTGCACGTAACCGCAGTCGCGGCAGAGGACCACGGATGCGCTGCCGCGGCGGTTGATGACGAGGATCGCGCGCTCGCCCTGGCTCCGGTCCAGGCCGGCCAGTGCGCCGATGAGGGCCGTCGAGAGCAGGCCCCGGTTGCCCGTAGCCAGCTCTGCGCGCAGATCGACCACTTCCACCGGCACCGTCCGCCTCCCCGAGCGCTCGACCAACCGGTGATGCTCGACCAGGCCCTGCTCCGCACGCCCCAGACTGACGATGTCGGGCGTGGCGCTGCCCAGGATCACCGGCGCGCCAGCCAGCCGGCCCAGCTCCATGGCCACGTCGCGCGCCTGGTAGCGCGGCGTGCGGTCCGACTTGTAAGCGGCGTCGTGCTCCTCATCGACCACGATGACGCCCGGATCGGCGAGCGGCGCCAGGACCGCGATGCGCGTCCCGATGACCACACTCGTCTCACCCGCCCGGATACGCCGCCACTCATCCGCCCGCTCCCCCTCGCTCAGTGCGGAATGCAGCAAGGCGGGGTCCTCCGCCAGGTCATGGCGCAGCCGGTCCAGGAGGGGTGTCGCCAGGGCTATCTCCGGAACCAGCACGATGGCGCCCCGGCCGTGCCGCAGAGCGGAAGCCACGGCCGCGGAGTAGATGGCCGTCTTGCCGCTTGACGTGGCGCCCTCGACCAGCAGGACCTCATGACGTCCCGCTGCGACGAGACCCTCCACGCGCTCGGCCACCGCCTGCTGTTCGGGTCGCAAC
>JBBSMF010000156.1:0-4635 GCA_038233295.1 Candidatus Limnocylindrales bacterium
AATAGGCCGTACTCTGGGCTGGCAGCATTCCCGTACGGAGGAGGTCGATGACGCTCAGGCTCGGCTACAAGGCCTCGGCGGAGCAGTTCGCTCCCCGTCGGTTGCTCGACTTCGGCATAGAGGCCGAGCGGCAGGGCTTCGACTCGGTGGTGGTCTCGGACCATTTCCAGCCGTGGCGCCACACTGACGGCCACGCGCCCTTCAGCTTCGCCTGGCTGGCCGCCCTCGGCGAGCGCACTAGCAGGGTGACCCTGGGCACCAGCGTCGTCACCCCCACCTTCCGCTATCACCCGGCCATCGTGGCCCAGGCCGTGGCCACCATCGGCAGCCTGAACCCGGGTCGCGTGATGCTGGGCGTGGGCACCGGCGAATCCCTCAATGAGGTGCCGGTCCTCGACATCGAGTGGCCCGAGTCGCCCGAGCGCTTCGCCCGCCTCAAGGAAGCCATCGAGCTGATCCGCAAGCTCTGGAGCGAGGAGTTCGTGACCTATCAGGGCCAGTACTACAAGACCCGTGCCGCGACCGTCTACGACCGTCCCGAGGAGCCCATCAAGCTCTACGTGGCGGCCTCGGGACCGGCCGCTGCCCGCCTGGCCGGCCGCGTGGCAGACGGGTTCATCTGTACCTCGGGCAAGGATCCCGCGCTATACAGCGAGACGTTGCTGCCGGCCGTGGCGGAGGGCGCTGGCAAGGCCAGCCGCGACTATGACGGCATCGAGAAGATGATCGAGATGAAGGTCTCCTTCGACACGGACAAGCAGCGGGCCAAGGAGGACACCCGCATCTGGGCCGCCCTGGCCCTGCCCAGCGAGAAGAAGATGGGCGTCGAGGATCCGCGCGAGATGGAACGCCTGGCGGACGAGCTGCCGCTCGACCAGGCGGCCAGCCGCTGGATCGTCTCGGACGACCCCGAGGAGCACGTCGAACGCATCCGGCCTTACGTGGAGCTCGGCTTCAGCCACCTCGTCTTCCACGCCCCGGGGCCCGATCAGGAGCGCTTCCTGAAGCTCTACGGCGAGCAGATCCTGCCGCGCCTGCGCGACCGCTGGGGCTGACCGCCTTCGACCGGATCCTGGCGATCCGTCACGATCACCGAACAGCGTCGGGCTTTCTACGGGTTTCGCATCGCGGCTCGCAGGACCGGCCACCTGCGCAGGGGGACCCCGTCGGGCCCGAACGAGTACCCGAGCGTGCCGGCAACGTGTCGCCGCGTCTCCATCGAGCGCAGCCGGCCCTCATAGGCCCCTGTCCTGGCTGGCTCGCCAAGAGCCCGGCAAACCACCCTTCCATGTTCGTTCTTCGTGATAGATCGTCGGGCTGGGCGCCGTGATCGCTGAGACCGAGTATCATCTAACCATGACGATCCCCCAGCCCCTGGTGACGGCACTCGATCAGGCCGGCTACCGCCTGACTGAACCACGGCGGGCAGTGGCGGACCTCATCACCCAGCGTAATGGTCATTTCACGGCAGCCGACCTCATCGACGAGGCACGCGACCGCCGGCTGGGCATCGGGCGAGCGACCATCTTCCGGGCGCTGGAGCTCTTCACGGAACTGAACGTGCTGGAGCGACTGGACCTTCCCACCGGCGAGCACGCCTACGTTCCCTGTGAGCCCGCGCACCACCATCACGTCGTCTGCTCACGCTGCGGCCGGAGCACGGAAGCGTCGGATCACGGGCTCGAGGCCATGGTGGACGAGGTCGCTCATCACACCGGTTACCGCATCGACGACCACCGGCTCGAGCTCTACGGGCTCTGCCCTACCTGCCAGGACTCGACCACGGCCTGATCCCGGCCGATCCGCATCGCCCATCGGAGAGACCCAGGATGAGGCCCACGCCACGCATGATGAGACTCCATCTCAACACCCTGTCCGGTCGCTTGATGGCCTGTGTGATGGCGCTCGCGCTGACGGCTGCCGCCTGCGCCGGGACCGAGCCGGCCACATCCGGGGCCACGCCGGACGGGGCCACCACGCGAGTCGTCGCCACCACCACGGTCCTGGCCGACCTGGTGGCCCGCGTCGGGGGCGACCTGGTCACGGTGACGCCGCTCGTGCCGCTCGGTGGCGAGGTGCACACCTTCGACCCGTCCCCCTCCGACGCTGTGACCATCTCTGAGGCGGATCTCGTGGTCATGAACGGGCTCGGTCTGGACGAGTGGCTGCGCGATCTGGCGCAGAACGCCGGTGCGGCCGACGTGACCATCGTGGAGCTGGCCGAGGATCTGGATGGCGTCGACTACCTGGAGCCCGCGGCGCCCGAGGGGGACGACGACCACGCTGGCGAGTCGGCCAACCCGCACCTCTGGCTCAACGTCACCTACACGCAGGAGTACGTCGAGAAGCTGGTCGCCGCGCTGAAGCAGGTCGACCCGGACAACGCCGCGCGTTACGATGCGAATGCGACCGACTACCAGCAGGAACTGACGGATCTCGACGCGTGGGTCAGGGAGCAGATGGCGACCGTGCCGAACGAGAACCGCCGCGTGATCTCCTTCCACGAGGCGTTCCCCTACTTCGCCGCGGCCTACGACCTGGAGATCGTGGGCACCGTCATCGACGCGCCCGGTCAGGATCCCAGCGCCGCGCAGGTCGCCGGGCTTATCGAAGCCATCCGGGATGAGGGCGTCTCGGCCATCTTCGCCGAGCCACAGTTTCCCAGCGACCTGACTCAGGCCATCGCCGAGGAGACCGACGTCCCCGTCGTCACCGACCTCTACAACGACTCCCTGGGAGGGGCGCCGGCCGACAGCTACGTGGGCCTCATCGAGTGGGACGTCAAACGCATCGTCCAAGCCCTCCAGTGAGCGGCATGACACCGGCGGCCGATCCTCACGCCTCTCAGTCCCCTCGCCTGGCGCCCCCGGCGACCGACCGTGCCGCGGGACCGGCGATCCGGCTCGCCGGCGTGACAGCGGGGTACGGCGAACGCGTGGCTCTCGAGAGCGTCGACCTGGAGGTGGCCACGGGGGAGCTGCTGGCCGTGGTTGGTCCGAATGGGGCCGGCAAGAGCACCCTGTTGAAGGTAATGGCCGGCCTGCTCGAGCCGTGGCGAGGCGACGTCGAGACCCTGGGCGCACGACCGGGCCGGCTGGCCAAGCGGGTGGCCTACGTGCCGCAGGCCGAAGCGGTCGACTGGGACTTCCCAGTCACCGTGGGTGATGTGGTGATGATGGGTCGCTTCCCGGGATTGGGCCGATTCCGGCGCCCAGGACCGGTCGACCAGCGGGCCGTGCACGACGCCCTGGGCCAGGTCGACATGGTCAAGCATCGTGGCACCCAGATCGGGCGGCTCTCCGGGGGCCAGCGGCGGCGCGTATTCCTGGCGCGTGCCCTGGCCGCGGAACCTGACCTCTTCCTGATGGACGAGCCGGTGACGGCCATCGATGCCACGACCCAGGAAGAGCTGATGGACCTGCTCGAATCTGTGGCCACGGGCGGCCGGACGGTCATCGCCACGACCCATGACCTGGCCTGCGCGGCCGCTCGTTTCCAGACGGTCCTGGCCATCAACCGACGTGTGATCGCGCACGGTCCGGCCTCGCTCATCCTGGATCCGTCGCTGCTGGCCCAGACCTACGGCGGGCATCTGCTGACACTGGGCGGACAGACCGTGGTGCTGGACGACGCACATCACCATGAGGAGAGCGCGGGCCAGGTGCACTACCACGAGGAGGCACCGCGGCGGCGCTGATGGATGCTCTTCTCGAGCCCCTGAGCTTCGCCTTCTTCGTCCGGGCGCTGATCGCCTCGGTGCTGGTCGGCATCGTCTGCGCGGTCGTGGGCAGCTACGTGGTGCTCAAGGGACTGGCCTTCATCGGCGACGCCATCAGCCATGCCGCGTTCCCGGGCATCGTGGCAGCCTTCATCCTGGGCGGCTCGTTCTACGTCGGCGCGGGCATCGCCGCGGTGAGCACCTCCGTGGCCATCACCTGGGTCAGCCGGCGCGGCGGCCTGCGCCTGGACACCACCATCGGCGTCCTCTTCGCGGGCACCTTCGCGCTGGGCATCTTCCTCTACAGCACGATCGAGGGCTACGTGGGCGACCTCTTCCACCTGCTCTTCGGATACGTCCTGGGCATCAGTCCGGACGATCTTGTGGCACTCACGCTGCTGGGTGGCACGGTTCTGCTCGTCGTGGCAATGCTCTGGAAGGAGCTGCTCTATGCCACCTTCGACCCGCTGGCGGCGGCGGCCTCCGGGATCCCGGTGGCACGGCTGGAGTACGTCTTCATCGCACTGGTCGCGGTGACCATCGTGGTCAGCCTCCAGGCCGTTGGCATCGTGCTGGTGGTGGCCATGCTCGTGACCCCGGCCGCCACGGCACAGTTGGTCACCTCTCGCTTCTCTCGGATGATGCTCGTGGCGGTGCTGGTCGGGTCGGGCTCCGCCGTGGCCGGCCTCTACCTGTCCTTCTGGTTCGACGTGGCCTCGGGCGCTACCATCGTGCTGGTCCAGACGGCGCTATTCGCGGCGGCACTCCTATTAGGCCCCAAGAGCGGCCTCCTGGCCCGCCGCAGGTCCGCACCCATCGACGAGATGGGCACACTCACCGGGTCCCACCCGGCAGGTGAAGCGACCTTCTCTGCGCCGTCCACGCGCTAGCTCCTATGCGCGTCGCTGATCGACCTA
>JBBSMF010000157.1:0-4629 GCA_038233295.1 Candidatus Limnocylindrales bacterium
CGTAGCTTCCAGCCGTAGTTGCGCTCCCGGCCCAGGTCCGGCCATTGCGCCCGGTTGACCTCTTCCCAGAGCGTATGCCCCGTGTCGGCGATCCAGAGGTCACCGGTCAGGCGGTCGAAGCTCCAGCGCCACGGGTTGCGCAGACCGCGTGCCCAGATCTCAGGCAGCGCGCCCTCACGGCCCACGTAGGGGTTGTCCTCCGGGATGCCGTAGCTGGCCGGTCCGTCGCCATCGGGGTCGGCCGGGTCGATGCGCATCATCTTGCCGAATAGGGAGTCCAGTCGCTGGGAAAGGTTGTCGGGGTCCCCCGGATCGTTGGTCGAGCCACCGAAGCCGCCATCGCCCATGCCCAGCCAGAGGTAGCCGTCCGGACCGAACTCCATGTGGCCACCCCAGTGGTAGTTGTAGGGCTTGTAGATGCGGAAGACCTGGCGGCGGTAGTCGGGGTCGGCCCGGTTAGGATCATCCTCGGAGACTCGCCGCTCGTCCATCACGAAGGAATGCCGCTGGTCCGAGTAGGTCACGTAGAACAGGCCGTTCTCCTGGTAGTCAGGATGGAACGCCAGGCCCAGCAGCCCCCGCTCGCCGCAGCACGCGACCAGCTCCTGGATGTCCAGGAACTTGCCAGCCTTCTGAAATGAGCCATCCGTGCGCCGCTCGAGAACCTCCACCCAGCCCAACTGCTCGTTGACGAAGAGCCGGTCATCCCCGGCGTGTGTCACCCCGTTGGGGTTCTCGAAGCCGTCCGCGATGAGCTCCGCGCTCATCCGGGCCTGCTGGGTGGGCGGCGCCGTGGGGCGGTCGGTGGCGGGCGGGGTGGGTTCCGGGTCGACGGTGGGGACGGGCTCGGACGGGTCGGGGGAGGCCGGCGTAGGCGTGGGACCAGGCGCCGGCGGTTCGGGCGGCTCGCCGGAGGAGCCGGGCTGATAGCTGGGACTCGTGCCGGGTGTGCCGGGTGTGCCGCTGGGAGTGGCGGACGGATCGGGGCCACTGGCGATCGGTGGCGTCGATCCGTCCGGCACCGTCGGGATCTGCTGGCCAGGAGCGCACGCGCCGACGATGAGCGCGACGGCGATGGTCAGGCTCAGGGCACGTAGCGGGGCACGGAGTCGGAATGGCACGGTGGCGTGGATCCTCCAGGATGATCGTCGGCCGGGAGCGCGTCGATCTGGCGCGATGATAGGCGCTGCCGTCGAGGGAAGCGTGCCGGTCGCTGCCGAGCGAAGGCCCGGCGTTTCGCCTCTGGAGCCTCGCGTCGCGGCAGTCCACCCGTCTCGTGACGGCACTATCGTCCAATGGCCGGTATGCGGCCCGTGGTCTGAAGGGTCTGCCGAGCCAGCCAGCCGCTGACCGGTCCGTTCGACGGCACCATCGTCACTTCGGCGGCTAGGTACGCGGAGGGAGGTCCATCTCGGCGGAAGAGAGCACTTGGCGGCTAGAGACCGGCCGCGGGTCGAAGGGAAGACCGCCTCGCGACGATAGTGCCGTCAACCAGGCAGGCGAGCCTCGGGCCCCAAGTCGTCGTCAAGTCGACTCACGAGGAGAGCGGCCGTCCCGATGGGGACAGCCGCTCTCATGATTTCAAGGAAGGGCGAATCAGCCGCCGGGCAGCAGGCCGTTCTCCGTGAGCCAGTCCGTGGCCACGTCGGCGAAGTCCTCCTGGTCCAGCCCTACGCGGACGTTGAGGGCCGTCAGGTCCTCCGTGGTCACGGCGTCGGAGACTGGGTCAAGGAGAGCGGCCAGGGCCTCGGCGCCGCCCGCAGCCTCCAGGACCTCGTTGCGAAAGACCGGTGCGATGGCATCCGCCGGCTGTGTCTCCAGGTCGTCCTCGAGCACGACGAAGCCGAAGCGCTCGATGTCGGGCTGGGTGGAGCAGAGCTGGGCGACATCGATGCCGCCGTCGTTGAGGGCCTGTGCCATGGGTGCGTCGCAGGCGGGAAGCTCGGTCACCTTGATCGTGTCCAGGTCGATCCCGTAGTCATCGGTCAGAGCGCCGCCGCACAGCGGGTTGGTGACGCACTCGGGCGGAAGACCCCAGCTGAGCTCGCCCTGGACGTCGGCGAGATCGCTCACCGCGCTCAGTTCGTACTCGTCAGCGGTTTCTTTCCGCACGACATAAGCGTTCGTATCGACAGCCTCCGTGTAGCCGAGCGCGGTCAGTCCCAGCTCGTCGAGCTGGGCTTGCAGCGCTTCTGCCGTCGCCGCTGCGTCACCGCTGGCTTCACCGGCGTTGTCGTTGGCGAACTCAAGCAGGCTGCCGATGTACTCGGGCATCATGTCGAAGTCGCCATTCTGGAGGCCGGGGAACGTGACGTCCCGTGGCCCGATCTGGAGCTGGCGCTCGATCTGGAAGCCGTTGGCCTCGAGCACCTGCGCGTAGATCTCAGCCATCAGCGCTGATTCGTAGAAGCCGGCCGAGCCGACCCGGATGGTGGGGTCCTCGCCGGACATGCTGGGTGGGACCGACGTGTCCGGTGAGCCGGGGGCCGCCGATGCCGCGGACGGCAGGGCGTTGGATGGTGCCGATGAAGGCGCTGGCGTGCTGCCCCCACCCGTCGAGCAGGCGCTCACCAGCACCAGCGTCGACGCCCCAAGGGCGAGCGTGCGGGATATCCGCATCGGGTCCTCCTCTGTATGACCGCGCCGCGATCCACGGCTCTACGGGCGGGCGGAGTATATCGGCAGGTCCGTCGTGGCAGTCTCCAGCGGCGCCATGTGCCCGTGGCGGCTTATCAGCCCTACGCGGCCGGCGCGCCCACAGGTCCTGCTGCGGTCCCTCCTGCGGCGGCCTCGCCAGGAGCCCCGCGAGCGGCAAGCCCGGGCGAGACCGAGCGCCGCTGGAGCCACGCGAAGAGGAGCTCCGTGGCGATGGCCAGCAGCGCCACCATCAGGGCGCCCGCCACGAGACGAGCATCGTCCCGACGCGCGATGCCCTGGACTATGTATCTACCCAGGCCGCCTCCGCCGATGACCGCCCCCAGCGTGGCCGTGGCCACGACCTGCACGGACGCCGTGCGGAGCCCGGCCAGGATGACCGGCAGCGCGATGGGTATCTCCACGCGGCCCAGCACCTGGCTGCCGTGCATGCCCATCCCGCGTGCGGCCTCCACCAGGTCTCGGTCGACCTCGCGCAGCCCGATGAACGTGTTGGTCACGATGGGCGGGATGGCCAGCAGCACCATGGCCAGGAAGGTCGCCAGGAGCGCCAGGTCGGAGCCGGTCAGTCGGGCGAAGACGATGGAGAGCGGAAACAGGATGACCAGCACCGCATAGGAGGGCACGGCGCGCCCGATGTTGGCCAGGCTGATGGCCACGAAGGAGCCGCGCCCGGTATGGCCGATCAGCAGACCGACGGGCATGGCCAGGACGACCGCCGCGATGACAGCGGCCAGGGAGATCTGGATGTGCTCCAGGATGCGCCCCGGGATCGCGTCGTTGCCCTGCCAGTTGGCCGGGTCTGCGAACCAGCCCGCCAGGTCCGTGAGGAACCCCATCGTCAGGCGGTCTCCGTCCGTGCCCGCGTCCAGGGCGTGGAGCGACGCTGGAGCCACACGAAGGCCGCGTCGGCCAGGATGGCCAGAAGGACCGACAGGACGGCGCCGGTCACGTACATGGTCGGGAAAAAGCGACGCAGCCCATCCTCGATGAGGCGTCCCAGGCCGCCCTGACCGATGAGCGCGCTCACCGTCACGAGGCCGATGGTGGTGATCGTGGCGATGCGCAGGCCGGCGATGATGACCGGCACGGCCAGCGGCAGCTCCACGCGCCACAGCCGATGCCAGCGGGCGTAGCCCATGCCATCGGCCGCCTCACGTACATCGGCCGGTACCGCGGCCAGCCCGGCCACGATGTTCCGGATGAGGATGAGCAGCGTGTAGGAGACCAGCGCGATCTCGGCGGTCAGAACGCTGAAGCCGGTGATGGGCACGAGGATGGCGAAGAGCGCCAGGCTCGGGATGGTGTACAGGATGCCGGTCGCGGCGGTGATGGGCGTGTATGCCCGCGGGCTGCGCACGATGACCAGCGACAGCGCGAAGGAGATGGCGAAGCCCACCATCACTGCGATGGCGGAGAGCCAGATGTGCTCGACCGTGTAGCCCCAGACGTCATCGACATGGTCGATCAACCAGTCCCAGCGGATGAACGGATCGCCCTCACGCATCGGCTGACCCGGCCGCTGGCGAGCGCTCCGACGGGGAGCCGGGGCGAAGTGCGGCGGCCAGCGCCTCGATGGTCACCAGACCCTGGGCCCGGCCCCGATGATCGACCACGATCCCGGCCACCACGTCGGCGTCGAGCATCATGGAGAGCGCGTCCTTGAGGGTCGTCCGCGGTTCGAGCATGGGCGACATCGGCTCGGCCATGCCTTCGGTCAGCCGGCCCTGAATGGGGACGTTGTCCTGGTCGACCCAGCCGATCGGTGCGCCTTCGGTGTCGACCAGCAGCAGGTACTCGAAGGGGTCGGCCCTGGCCCGAGCGCGTGCCTCTGCGGCGTCATCGCCCGGTCTGGCCATGACCACCGGCGTCAGGGCGATGTCTCGCACCCGCGTGAGGGAAAGACGCTTCAGGCCGCGATCGGCGCCCACGAAGCGTGCCACGAAGTCCGAGGCGGGCTCGCTCAGGATCTCC
>JBBSMF010000158.1:0-4627 GCA_038233295.1 Candidatus Limnocylindrales bacterium
GAAGGCGTTCACGGACGTCACGAAGACGAGCACCGCGCCGGCGATGAGCGCCGGCCTGAGCAGCGGCAGGGTGATCGACCACAGGACCCGTGCCCCGGATCCGCCGCTGACGCGCCCTGCGCGCTCCAGATCCGGCTCCGCGCGCGTGGCCAGGCCGGCCGCGACGACGATATACGCCAGTGGCAGCGCGTGGACCGCCAGCACGACCACGATCCCCGCCGGACCGAAGAGGCCTGCCCAGCCCAGCCCGAACGCGTCGTCGGTCAGGCCGGACGGTCCGTAGGCGCGGACCCACCCGACGGCGGCCACGAACGGCGGCGTCAGGAACGGCACGAGAAGCCCCAGCCGCAACCAGCGACGGCCGGCCGTGGCCCATCGCTCCGTGACCAGGGCGGCGGCCGTACCGCCAAGCACGGCAGCAGCGCTGACCACCAGGGCCACCAGCAGGGTGTTCGCCAGCGCCTGTACCGCCCGGGCATCGACGCTGTCCAGGACCGCTCGCCAGCCGTCCTCCGAGGCCACGCGCAGCAGAGCAGCCAGCGGCACGCCCGCCAGGCCGGCGACCACCACGGCCACGACCACCCAGCCCGCCGCCCGAAATGCTCGCGACGGCGACCGCCCCCAGGATCGCGCCGGCGGCGAGGGCGGTCCCTCAGCCACCGAAGATGGCGCGATACTCCTCGAGCAGCTCATCCCTCCGCTCGAAGGCCGCATCCCAGTCGGGCGTGACTTGCGGGCCCTCGACCGGTGGCCCCTCGACATCGGGATGGACGGGTTGCCAGCCAGTGCCGGCGATGGCCTGCTGTCCCTCCACATCGAGCACGAAGTCGACGAATGCCTCGGCGCCTTCGACGGCTTCCGTCGACTCCAGCACCGCGATGGGGCTGTACATGGTGATGGCGCCCGACTCGGGCCAGATGAGGCGCACCGGCGAGCCCCGCTCGATGGCCGCTCGGGCGGAGTAGTCGAGCGTCATGCCGGCCTTGTAACGTCCCTCTGCCACGCCCGTCACGACCTCGTCCGGTGACTGGACCTGGACGGTGCCGTTGTCAGCCAACGCCTGGAGGTGTGCCGTGCCGTAGTCCTCGGCGAGTGCGAAGTACCCCAACGCCCCGAAGGCCGAACCGGCGAAGCCCGGATCGGGCACGACGATGCCGTCGCTATACGCCGGATCGGTCAGGTCGTCCCAGTCCGACGGGGCAGGATCAACGTCGTCGCCCGCCACGATTACCATGTTGAGCAGGCGAGCACCCCAGTAGTCGTCGGAGCGGTAGGCCGCATCGATGGCCTCCGCCGCCGGCGGGGACCATGCACGCAGCTCGTCGGCCGCAGCGTATGGCTGGATGGACAGCGGATCGGTCATCCACAGCACGTCCGCGCGGATGCGACCCTCGCGTCGCTCGGCGGCGATGCGGGCGTTCAGCTCGCCGGTCGGTGCGCGAAAGACCTCGACGGTGACATCGGGGTGGCTCGTGCCGAAAGCCTCGGTCACGGCATCGACTGTATCCTGCGTGACCGACGTATACAGGCGCAGCGGCTCCGCCGGCGCGCTAGCCGCTGGGGCCGCTGTGTTGCAGGCTGCTGTCAGGACGACAAGGGCGAGCAGGGTGGCCAAGTGACGGTGCCGCGCCACGCCTCGCGCCGGGAACGTTCGAGTCGGGGATGCCATATCCGTTGCGCTCCTTCAGGTGCGAAGCGGAAGTCATCGGAGCGGCCCACTTGACCGGGCTCCGGCTTCCACGCTTGCCGAGCGGCGCGAAAGGGTCGGGATGGGCCTCCTTCCTACTCCAGCGCGGCGGCCGGGCCGGGATGGGCCACGCGGCGGTTGGTGATGTCCAGCTGGTGAAGGGTCCAGCGCCGCAAGTTGGTCAGTTGACGGCGACTGAGGCGGTCGCAGACCCAGTCCCAGTGCAGGGCCACCCAGTCACCGGGCCGGAAGTCCTCCGATAGGGCGGTCCGATCGAGCGCGCAGGTGGCGTCCTCCGGTCGGACCTCTCCGAGGCCGACCTGCCGCCCATCCCAGGTCAGCGGTCGCGAGAGGACGACGGCGCGGTCGCCATCGACCGACACGATCTGCCCCCAGCGGACCCGGCAGCGATCCAGGACGTGCAGCGGCGTCTCCACGCGATCGCCGCCCAGCAGACCGACCCAGGGATAGATGCCGAAGACATGGAAGCTGTGGTGCGGCACAGCACCCACCGGGATCGCTTCGGCGAGGTGCCCCCAGGAGCTGCCGGCTCGCCGCCGGAAGCGTTCCAGCAGCGAGTTGCCGAAGAGCGCCATGTCGATGCGCTCGAGGAGCGGGTTACCCAGCCAATAGGCCTCCACCACTCGACGGTCGAGCGGATCGCCGATACCGCTCGCGCCGGCGATGAGCTCCAGATACGGCCAGGCACCCGAGAAGCCGCGCGCCAGCTGCGCGAGTCCGCCGTCGACGTACCCCGCCGCCGTGTACTGCAGCACGGCCTTGCTGTCGTTCGGCCCGCAGTAGCCCAGCGAGTTGGGTGGATAGGCGAAGCGTGCGAAGAGGATCGGACCGGGCGTGGCGTGATCCGACGGGCGCTCCTGACTCTCACCGATCGGGCCGTCAGCGTCGCTGAACGGCGGCACTGTCGCGGCCGGAGCCTCCGGCAGGGCTGGGGGCACGGTGGGCGATGTCGACTTCGCGGCGGTCTCTCGAGTCTGGGGCGTCGGGTTCATGCTTACCCTCCTCTGGCCGGCAGCGCTGCGGCCTCGTCGGCGGCCATAGCCTGGGCCCAGTCGTCATCGGCCTCGGCCTGTGCGTCGAACGATCCGTTGCCGAACTCGCCGTCATCGAAACCCTGACCAAGTGCCGTCAGGACCTCGAGCCCGTCGCGAGCTTCAGCCTCGGTCATGCGCTCGAGTGCGAAGCCCATGTGCACCATGATCCAGTCGCCTGGTTCCGGCGGATCGCCGTCGAGCAGGCCCAGGCCGATGTCTCGAGCCTTACCGCCCAGATCGACCGAGGCCACGTCCGACCGGGCCGGATCGAGGGCGATGACCTGTCCCGGGATACCGAGGCACATGCGCCCGCCTCAGCTCGCGCGGCTCTGGGCGGACGGC
The DNA here is from genome assembly GCA_038233295.1 of Candidatus Limnocylindrales bacterium. Classification (GTDB taxonomy): domain Bacteria; phylum Chloroflexota; class Limnocylindria; order Limnocylindrales; family CSP1-4; genus Palsa-1032. The sequence continues at coordinate 3,085 of JBBSMF010000158.1, forward strand.
GCAAGCTCGATCGACTCGAGCATCAGCTCATCTCCACCCGAGAGCGTGAGATCCAGCCCGCCGCAGCCGGTGCAGGACATCACCAGGTCGGGTGCCTGGATGCGGGTACCGCACGCGCGGCAGGTGCTGGTCGCCGGGACGACCACCATCTCCAGCGCCGCGCCCTCCAGGTCCGTGCCCTGAGCGACCATCGCAAAGGCCTGTTCCATGGACGCCTGATCGACCCGATGGCGCGTGCCGACATGGACCTTGGCGCGCACCACCCGACGGCCGGCGGAGCGGCGGAGTGCCGCCGCGATGAGATCCTCTGCGAGTCCCACTTCGTGCATGGAAGTCCCCCTATATGCGTCGCATCAGCGAGCGCGGTGCCAGCAGACCGTCACATCTGGCGCATGCGCATGTAGCGCGATAGATCCGGCAGCGACGGGATGAGCAGCGCCAGTCCCACGGTGATGCCTGCCCCCAAAACGAGGCCCCAACCCACGATGGCGATCCGTCCGAGCATCACGTTCCTCCTTTACTGCTAGCGACCGGCACGGGCTCGCTGCCCTTCCGCGTCGCCGTGGCTTCATCCGCGAGTAAGCCATGGATAAGCCGGACCGCCTCCGGCACGGCTCGGCTGACCGGCTCGCTGAGACCGATCTCCTCGTCCGTGCTTAGTGGCTCGCAGCCCACGATGAGCGTTCGCGGCACGGGTCCGCCCATCGACTCCAGGTACGCGAAGACCGTACGCGGGTCCATGCTATGGGCATCCGGCTGGATGCCGGTGGCCTGGTCGGAGAGCCTCTCCACGATGGAAACGGTACCTGGCTCCTCGCCGCGCGGCAGGGCATCGATGAGGATGAGGGTCTCGTACCCTTCCAGCAGCTCATACGCGAGGTGGATGCCGCGAATGCCGAAGTCGGCAGCCTTGGCCCACTCTGGCAGCTGCTCACGCGCGAGCTGCGAGGCCACCTCCGAACCGAAGCCGTCATCGCCCAAGAAGATGTTGCCCACGCCCGCGATGAGCACGTGCGGCGTCATCAGCCGCCACCCCCGACCGCATCGAGCGGCTCCAGCTCCGTGGGACGGAAGTAGAAGTAGCGCCCATACCAGCTGTGGAGGTCACCGGCCGGGTCATCACCTACCGTGACGGCCACGAAGATCTCATCGTCCACGCTCTCGAAGACGGCCTCCACGCGAGCCTCCTTGCCGCGCAGGAACATGTCCATGGAGTCGCCGCGCGGCCCCGGCCGCAGCACGACGCGCGAACCCTTGGCGACGGGGCAGCCCGCGATGAGCACGCTGGCCACATCCGGTGAGACGCGCGCCTCGGGCTCCCAGTACGGTGCGTCGGGAAGCGACTCCAGCGCGAAGGGATCCGCTCCCGGCGCAAAGGGATCGGCTCCCGGGGCGAAGGGATCCGATCTCAGCATGAGGGGCGTGACGGTCGCGCGCTCGGAACTGTCCGCCGCAGCGTCCGACCTCGCGCCCATCGAGCGCACGGCGCCGTGCAGGCGCTCGAAGATCTCCGGCGGGATGGCCTCGCTGCGGTCCAGGATCC
>JBBSMF010000159.1:0-4615 GCA_038233295.1 Candidatus Limnocylindrales bacterium
CAGAATCGGCGCTGACCTCACGGACCGGCCTGACCTCGCCAGTCGTGACCGAAGCATGGGTCGTGGCAGCGACTGGGTCAGAGAGGGACACCACGCGACTCTATGGCACGCGCGCGACGCCCGTTGACAGGTATCGTCGGGCGGCTGACGGCTCGTTGCGTGGCTCACTCGTGCTATCGGTACCGAGCAGGCACGGGCGGCCTCGTGGCTTCCTCGTGGAGTTCCGACGGCACGCGTGACCCAGGCCGCCGATAGTGCTGGTGCGGGGACGGTCAGCGATCCCTCGGCATCGCGGCGGGACCGCGCGCCATGCCTTCCGAACGACTGCCGCTGTTCGACACCGGTAGTGGTGGTAGCGAAGTCACGACTCGATCGACTGGTCCCTGGCGCGATGGGGAGCGGCGGTCGCTCTCCCTATACTCGACGCCGTATGGTCAACGAACGCGATTACTACGAGATCCTGGGTGTGCAGCGCGGTGCCTCGGACGAGGAGCTGAAGCGCGCCTTCCGCAAGCTCGCCCAGCAGTGGCACCCCGACGTCAGCACGGAACCTGGCGCCGATCTGCGCTTCAAGGAGATCAACGAGGCCTACCAGGTGCTCTCCGATCCCCGGCGTCGGCAGGCCTACGACATGTTCGGACGCGCCGGCGTCAACGGAGCGGGGTCGGCCGGCGATCCGTTCGGTGGCGGGTTCCAGGGCTTCGGGGACCTCTTCGACGCGTTCTTCGGGGCGGGTGCGGGCGCGGGGACCCGTCGCGGCCGGCCACCGGCTGGTTCCGACCTTCGCTACGACCTCCGCCTGACATTCGCGGAGGCCATCTCCGGCGCGGACAAGGAGATCGAGTTCAGCGCCATGGCCGGCTGCGAGACCTGCGCGGGCAGCGGCGCGGAGCCGGGCACGTCCCCTCTGACCTGCCCGCAGTGCAGCGGCACCGGCGAGGTCCGCCAGGTCCGCAGCACCATGCTCGGCCAGATGGTCAACGTGACGACGTGCGGGCGCTGCCGGGGCCTTGGCCGCATCGTCGAGTCGCCCTGCAAGACGTGCCGCGGTGACGGACGCGTGGAGCGCAAGCGCACCCTGCGCGTGGCCGTCCCGGCAGGCATCGATGAGGGACACCAGATCCGCCTGTCCGGTGAGGGTGAGGCCGGACCGCGTGGCGGGCCGCCGGGCAACCTTTACGTCGTCACGCACGTGGAGGCACATCCGCAGCTGAAGCGACAGGAGACGGAGCTGTTCTACGAGCTGGACGTCTCCATCACCCAGGCGTCGCTGGGGGCGCGAGTGCCGGTCCCGACCCCAGACGGTGAGGAATGGGTCGAGGTGCGTCCGGGCACTCAGCCCGGCACGGAGATCCGGCTGCGCGGCAAGGGTGTGCCCCATTTGCGCCGCAGCGGCTCGCGGGGCGACCTCCACGTGCTGGTCGATGTCCGCGTGCCCTCGCGGCTCAGCAGCCGCCAGCGCGAGCTGCTCGAAGAGCTGGCTGTCGAGTCCGGTGAGATCGCCGACGACGGTGACGGCGATGGCGGCGAGACGCTCACGAACGGCGCAGGTCCGAACGCACGGGGTGGTCGGCGCCGCAAGAGCGGCATCCGCGATCGGTTGAAGGACGCGATCAGCTGACGCGACCCGGTGATGAGGAGGGTCTCTCGGCGGCCGGGACCTGGCTGGAGCTGGCCGTGACGGCGGACCAGGAGGCGGTCGAGGCGGTCAGCGAGATCCTCTCGCGCGCGGCGCCGGGTGGCGTCTCGGTGGAGCTGCCCTTCGAGCTCGTCGACGAGGGGCTCGGCGCGCGTACTGACGGCAGCCGGCCCGCCGTGGTGCGCGCCTACGTGCCCGCCCTGGACGCTGTCGCCGCCAGAGCGGCGGTGTCGGCGGCCGAGCGCTCGTTGGGCCACCTCCAGGCATTCGGCTTGCGGCCCATCGGTGATCTCCAGGTGCGGCCGGTCCATGAGGAGGACTGGGCGGATGCCTGGAAGCGGCACTTCCCGGTGCTCCGCATCGGGCGGCGCCTGGTCATCCGACCCACCTGGCGGCGGCATGCCCCCAAGCCCGACGAAGTGGTCCTGGCACTCGACCCGGGCATGGCCTTCGGCACCGGTCTGCATCCGACCACGCGGCTGTGCCTGGCAGCCATCGAACGGTGGGCGGACGAGGGTCATCTGAAGGGGGCGCGCGTCCTGGACGTGGGTTGCGGCTCGGGCATCCTGGCTCTGGCTGCAGCGAAGCTCGGCGCAGCGGAGGTGCTGGGCGTGGATACCGACCCGATCGCCGCGGAAGCCACGCTGGCCAACGCGCGGCGCAACCGGCTGGTCAGCCGGGTGCGGGCAAGGCGCGGGACGCTGCCGGTCCCCGAGAGCCCCTTCGACCTGGTGCTGGCCAACCTCATCGCTTCCGTGCTGGTGCAGCTGGCGGGCGAGCTAGCCGCGTCGCTGGTTCCGGGCGGCCGGCTGCTGGCGAGCGGCATCTTCAGGGATCGCGAAGCGGACGTGCGGGAGGCCTTCGACCGGGTCCGTCTGTCTACGGTCGGGCGGACGGAGGAGACCGACTGGGTCTGCCTTGAGGTCGTCCGGTCGGTCGAGGCCGCGGGGGTCTGAGGTCGATGGAGCTGGGCGCGCTCTTCCCCTGGCTGCTGGCCACGCACGTCCTGCTGGCCATCTCGCTGTTCATGCCCAGCTTCCTGCTGCCCTTCACGTTCAGGTTTCGCCGGCACGGCTACGCCGAGTCGCCGGAGTCGGAGCCAGGTCGCATCGTGCGCACGCTGCTCTGGCTACAGGGCAACGGCACGGTGATCATCGGCAGCGGTGTGGCCCTGACGGGCCTGAGCCTGGTCGCCGTGCTGGGCACGCAGCTTCTCTCTCAGCCGTGGCTGCTGGTGGCGCTTTCGATCTACGCGGCGAACCTAGCCGCCGCGTTCTTCGTCCAGCGCCCCGGCGTGCGGCGGCTGCTGCGCCTGCCGTCCGGCTCGGACCCCGCCGAGCAGGAACGCTGGCGGGCCCTCGCCCGCCGTCAGCGCTACATCAGCTACCTGATGGCCGGCGCCATCGGCATCATCGGCTTCCTGATGATGTCCAAACCGGAGCTGTGACGGCGCGGACCGAGTCGGGCGGACGGATCACTCCGTGCCCATCTCCAGGCCCTCGATGTCGTGGCGCTGGGTAAGGGGCGTCAGGTCGTCCACCACCCGGCACAGCAGGTGCTCGCGCACGTCCTCGGGAAGGGTCGCGTGGAACGTCCGCGTGATCTCCAGGTCGTGCTCGTCGGGGTTGGCCACCTCGCCGGCCACGACGCCCAGGATGAGCACCGGTCGTGATGTCTCAGAGGCGTGCTCCGTCCCGCGGTGGAGCGCCAGCGCGGTACGGCAGGAGATATCGCCCATCTGCGGGAAGCGGCGCTGGCCCAGGGCGGCGTAGCGCGGCCATTCGTCGCGTGGCGGGAACATCTCGTGCTTCCAGCTGCTGCCGTCATCCCACTGGGTGCCCGGCGCGATCTCGAAGGGCCCCATGTTCGGCGTGACATCCACGCCCGTCAGGTTGAATGCCAGCGACGTGAGGCGGCGCTGCTCGAAGGTAGCCGGGGGCGACGCGAAATCGCGGTGCCAGGGCTGGTCCTTGGCACCTTTGAAGGGCACGTCGAAGCCGATCTCCACGACGCGATGGTCCGCACCCAGCACGGCCTCCGACATCGCCCGGATCCAGGGATGTGAGACGAGGTCCACGAACCCACGGATATCCTCGGGGTGGACTTCGACATACCAGCGCTGCGGACCCCTCGGCACGGTCCCGCCGGGTCGTACGATGGCCTCCTGGTAGGCGGCATCCATGTCTTCCCGAAGTCGCTCGACCCACTCGCGGGGGAAGGCGCCCTTGAGCGAGGCGATGCCGGCGCGGTAGAGCTCGGCGACGTCCTCGTCGACGCCTTGTGCGGTGCCTGCGTACTGCGTGTGAACGGTCATTCATGCCTCCGGGATGCGGCGCGGATGTCGAGCCTACCTGAAGCGTCCAGGGGCACGGCTGTACCATCGCTGGGTGTCCTCCGCTGCTGATTGCCTGTTCTGCCGCATCGCGGCCGGCGAGATTCCCACCGACTTCCTCCACGAAGACGAGCTTGTCGTCGCGTTTCCCGACATCTCGCCCAAGGCACCGACGCACATCCTGCTGATCCCGCGGAAGCACATCGTCTCCGCCGCGCAGCTCAGCGAGTCGCATGCTCCGCTGCTCGGCCGACTCTTCGCGACGGCGGCTCGCCTGGCAGAGGAGCATGGGCTGGTAAAGAGCGGGTTCCGGCTGGTGACCAATGCGGGAGCAGATGCCGGCCAGTCGGTCGACCACCTGCACATTCACCTGCTCGGAGCGCGCAAGTTCGGGTGGCCGCCCGGGTGAGAGGCCGGCGGGCAGCGCGGCTGACGGCGCCGGTCCTGATGGTCGTCAGCCTGATCGCCGGCTGTGCGCCAGCCACGAGTGGCCAGCAGGGTGATCAGCGACCAACACCGCGCGTCACCCCGCAGGCATCCTTCACCACGCAGATCGCCAGCGGCGTCGCGGTCATCCGCACGGCGCTCGCCGATCAGGGCATCCGCCTCGACCCGCCCATCGTGCCCTACCGCGCCGCCGAACC
>JBBSMF010000160.1:0-4599 GCA_038233295.1 Candidatus Limnocylindrales bacterium
CCGGGTTCCTCGGTCTCCTCGGGCTCGTAGGTGCCCCAGTCCCAGACGATGACGTCGCCCGCGCCGTACTTGCCCTCGGGGATCACGCCCTCGAAATCGAAGTACTCCAGCGGATGGTCCTCCACGTGGACCGCCATCCGTCTCTTGGTCGGGTCCAGCGTGGGGCCCTTGGGCACGGCCCAGCTCACCAGGACACCATCCATCTCAAGTCGCAGGTCGTAGTGGAGCCGCGTAGCGCGATGGCGCTGCACCACGAAGCGACGGCCGGAGGATGGCATCGCGCTGGACGGCCTCAGGACGTCATCAGCCATGACCCCGGTAGGCTCCGGTGTGACGGAGAAGTCTCGTTTTCGTCGGTACCGTTCGAGCGACATGTCGCGGTCAAGGAAGGTGCCGGCCCCGGAAGCGGGAGTACCCACCCCCCGGCAGATGCTCCAGTCCCCCCAGGTGACCGGCCCGAGCCACGATAGTCACCCCGAGCCGCCATTCGCCACCCCCGCCGCGGATGACAGGGTTGCAGCGGGCTTTCACCTGGCCACGCCGGACGGCGAGGGGTTGTCGGCCAGGGTCTTCCTCATCTCGTCCAGCTGCGCCTCCGTGGGGATCTCTCCCCCGCCATGCGTCTCCAGCAGGACCGGGGACTCGCGAGCCTGAAGACGTTCCAGCAGGACCACCAATGCCGCGATCATCGGGACTGCCAGCAAGGCACCCACGATGCCTCCCACGGCTGCGCCCGCGACCAGGCTGGCAACAACCAGGAAGGGCGGCACACCGACGGTGTTGCGCATGACCATGGGCACCAGGATGTTGCCCTCCACGATCTGGATGACCAGGTACACCGCGGCGACCAGGAGGATCAGCTCGAGCTGCCCGGTGAGGGCGGCCACCAGAAGGGCAGGCACCGCCCCGAGCGCCGGCCCCACGATGGGGATCGCCTCGGCCAGCCAGCGATGAGGCCCAGCAGGAGCGCGCCCTCCAGTCCCAGCAGGAAGTAGGCCACGGTGGTGGCCGCGAAGACCGTGCCCATCAGGATGAGCTGCCCGCGGACCCACAGCCCCAGGCGATTCTCCACCTCGTTCCATGCCTGACGGGCGCCCGCCCGCCGCTCCGCCGGCAGGAACGCGAGACCGAACCGCTGGAGCCGCTGGTGACCTGTGAGCCAGAAGAACACGAGCGTGAGGACCGTGATGATGGAGATGATCAGGTCCGCCACGGTCACGCCCGCCTCGATGATCTCGGACGGATCGGGGGCACCGCCCGCAGGCGCCAGGGTGTCGCTCACCGTATCGACGATGGCCTCGATGCTGTCACCCAGTGCTGCCGGCCGCAATCCCTGTGCCCACGCCCGAACGTTGTCCAGCAGCGGCGGCAGTCGAATGCCCAGCTCGTTGAACTGGTTGATGGCGGCGGGGATGACCAAAAAGGCGAGGCCTGATGCCAGCATGAAGAACCCGGCATAGACGAGGAGGATCGTGGCGCTGCGACCGAGGCCGGTGCGCCCGCGAAGCCAGCCGATGCCCGGCTCGAGTCCGGCCGCGAGCAGGATGCTGATGATCACCAGGACCACCACCTTGCCCGCCGCCACGACGCCGGCAGTGACGCCCACGACGAGCGCCACGGCCAAAGCGAAGCCGAGACCGCGCACGAACCACACCCAGGCCTCTGAGCGCATGCTCACCTCCCGGTCGATGGCGGATCTATCCGGGAGACCTTTCCCGGCCGCTGCCGGCGCTAGCGTAGGAGCACCACGCGGACCGGGGCGGCCGGCACGGACAGGCGGCATTGCAGGGTCATTCCAGATGGCCGCGGACCGGTGCAGATGGCGCGTCCCGCGGTACAGTTATCGCTTGCCGGCCGGCCATGGCTGCCGTCGTGCAAGTCCGAAACCAGTGGACGGAGCACGACCATCGACCGCGACAGACGCGCTTCTCCGCGTGTCGCCGCTCGTCGCCTTCGAGGAGATAGATTGAAGACGCAGCCCCTTGTGCTCGTTGCCGACGACGAGCCGCGCATCACCAAGCTTGTTGCACTGACCCTCCAGGAGGAGGGCTTTCGAGTCGTCACGGCGAGCGGTGGCGAGGAGGCCCTCAAGAAGGCCGAGGAAGTGCGGCCGGACATCGTCCTTCTGGATATCGTGATGCCCGACCTGGACGGCATCGAGGTGATGCGTCAACTGCGCGAGTGGCGACCGGTGCCGGTCATCCTGCTGACGGCCAAGGGCGCCACCAGCGACAAGGCCAAGGGCCTTGACCTGGGTGCGGACGACTACATCGCCAAGCCCTTCCATCCTGATGAGCTCGCGGCGCGGGTGCGGGCCGTCCTTCGGCGGGCCAGCGGCGTCTCGCCAGGCGCGGGCATCGTGGCCTTCGGGGACATCGAGATCGATCTGGAGCGGCGGCTGCTGCGCAAGGGCGGGGAGCTCGTGCCGCTGAGCCGGACGGAGTGGCTGCTTCTCCAGCATCTGGCCGCCCATGCCGGCAAGGTGGTGCTGCACAGTGAGCTGCTGACCAAGGTGTGGGGCCCGGAGTACCGCGATGACCTTCAGTACCTGCGCGTGTGGATCAGCCGGGTGCGACGCAAGCTTGGTGCCCTGCCGGGCGAACCCGGTCCCATCCGGACCTTCCAGGGCATCGGCTACGTGCTCGACACCGAGGGCGAGCTTGGCACTGATACGCCACCCCGGGAGACGGTCGAGACGCCGACCGTGGACGCGCCGGTAGGAGCCGCCGAGTCATCCGCCGCGGTCCAGACCGAGAGCAATACCGACTGACGGATCGCCGCCAGAGGCGCCGGCAGCCTAGGGGGGCGAAGCGCCGTCCACAGACAGCGGATCATCGACAGCGTCCTCGTCTACCGGCGGGCCGATCATCTCGTAGTACTCGATCGTGTCCTCAGCGATGAGATCGGCGTCGCCGTCGAAGATCAGGCGGCTGTGTTCGTTGGCCCCTGAGTGCTCACGTACGGCATCCAGGTCGCGCCACATGGTGACGTTGATGAAGTGGTGCTCGGACCCTTCGATGCGGCGCCCGAAGGCGCTGTAGTCGACCCCGTCCAGCGCCGCCACCAAGGGGATGGCCCCCTTTCGGATACCCTGATTGAACTCCCATTCACGACCGGGCAGGACCCGACACCGATGGATGCGAATCAGCACGACGACCCCCCGGACTCCCGCCTAGGCGCGGCCTCAGTTGCCTGAGACGGGCAGGCTTCCGTCTGGCGATGAAGGTGCGGAGACACTGGAGTCACGGTTCAACAGCGTCACAGCCATCGCTCCGGCCGGAGCCAGTGCGAGCAGAACGAACAACCTGTTCATCCCCGACATGAAAAGACCGATGCCCAGCCCCAAGGAGAAGCTCGTGCCGATGAGCAGAGCCTGGTCGGGCAGCTCGTCTAGCGTTCGCGTCGTCTGCCCGGCCATCTCTTGAGCGGTGGTCATGGCGGCGGGCAGACGGTCCGCCGCGGTCTCGGCCGCACTCTTGACGACCCCCACCGTGGCCAAAGCGGCATCCTGCGCCTGGCTCATGACACCGGCAAGCGCGCCCGAGGATTCACCGCTGGTGCCATTCGAGCTGCCATTCGTCCGCTCGCTGATGGTCGTCTCTTCAGTGGCCATTCTTAGCGCCTCCATGGGGTCAGGCGCACGACAGCGCCATGTTGTTGCATCTAGGATCCAGGTCGAGCAGCCATGGTGCGCGCGGGTCACTGCCACCGGCAGGCTCCGTGGAAGACCCCCGCTTGCAGCGGTGTTACAGGTAGGCGCGCCGCCGGCGAGCCATCGTCCGTTGATGCTGCGGTCGATCGGGCATGGCGGACGGCTGCCTGCGATCCTCATATGTGACGCCCTGGGTCCCTCCCTCCTCCGGCGGGGGAGTGGGTTCGCCGCCGCCTCCGCCGCCGCCTCCGCCGCCGCCGCCTCCGCCGCCGCCGCCGCCCGGATCAGGGGTCGGCGAAGGCTCGGGCGTGCCACAACGGGGAGGAGGGTTCGGCCGCTCGCATCGGTCGACGGGCGGCTGCTCGGTGGGAGAGGGGTCGGGGCGTGGCGTCCGTGTCGGCTCGGGGCGTGGCGTCCGCGTGGGTTCGGGCCGTGGCGTCCGCGTGGGTTCGGGCCGTGGCGTCCGCGTGGGTTCGGGCCGTGGCGTCCGCGTCGGTTCGGGCCGTGGCGTCCGCGTCGGTTCGGCGCTGGGCGTCCGAGTCGGTTCTGGATCGGCGGTCGGTACACCGAATGTCGGGAACGGACCGAATGACGGCAAAGCAGGAGCACATCCGACGGGGTCGCTCGGGATGATCGGGCCACCCCAGGTGCTGGCGCCCCACATATACGTCGTGAGCGTCCCGTACTCCGGATGGCGGATGCCCGTGCCGCGGCGCGCTCTCTCGGTCCATGAACGGACATCGGTCCGCCACTGGTCGGGGGCATCCTCTCGTTCCGCCTTCAGCGGATCCACGAACCATCGGCCGCCGCACGCCTGCCGGTACAGGAGCCCCGCCTCGTCGATGGCGTTGCGGCTGCCCGGCTCGGTCCCGGTGATGAACCATTCGCGTTCGGTGTCCCGCGTCCATGCGCCCGGCTGGCCACCGGACCAGGCGTCGATGGTGGCC
>JBBSMF010000161.1:0-4567 GCA_038233295.1 Candidatus Limnocylindrales bacterium
CATCCTCCAGGCGATCCGGACCCATGGCCGGCCCGACGTGCTGCACCTCCACTGGACCGAGCCGTACATCAGTGGCGGTCGCACCGACGTCAGCCGGATCAAGGCGTCGCGCACCATCACCGAGCTTCGTCTCCTGCGGAGCACCGGAACCAGGCTCGTGTGGACCGTGCACGAGCTGTCCAGCCACGACCGCCCGGTAGACCCCCTCCAGGTGCGCTTCAACCGTGATCTGGCCCGCGTCAGCTCTGCCGTCATCGTCCATTGCGAGGCTGCCCGGGTGAGTCTCCTGGATGCCCTGGATCTGCCCGCGAGCATGGCTCGTCACGTGCGGGTCATCCCACACGGCCACTACCTGGCGGCGTATCGCAACGACATCGGGCGCGCGGAGGCGCGCCAACGGCTCGGCGTGACCGGCGACGGGCCCGTTTTCGCGTTCATCGGGTGGGTCCGGCCGTATAAGGGCGTGCGCGAGCTGATCACGGCATTCCGTGAGCTACCAGGCGAGGGATCCCGGCTTCTTGTGGCCGGTCAGCCGGGAAGCGACGACTTCGCGCGCGAGATCGCCACCCTTGCGGCGGGCGATCCCAGGATCGTCCTCAGCCTCGGGTTCGTCGCCGACGACGACCTACAGCTCTACCTCAACGCCGCGGACGCGATCGCCCTCCCCTACCGAGAGATATTCACCTCGGGCTCGGTGCTGCTGGCGATGTCCTTCGGGCGAGCGGTCATCGCGCCCCGCCGCGGCTGCATCGGAGAGACGCTGGATGAAGCGGGCGCCATCCTCTACGACGGGGACGACGTCGATGCCCTGCCTGACGCGCTGAGACGAGCGCTGGGTTCCGACCTCGCCGCCATGGGATCCCATAACGGCGCTCGCGCTCAGGAGTTCGACTGGGGACGGATCGCAGCATCCACGCTGGAGGTGTACCGGTCGACCCGACGCCGTTAAGCGATCAGCGGCGGGGGGTGGGAGGCGAGGTCCTGGAGGATCTGCGACGGGATCGAGAGCGGAGGAATCCGAGGGCTGCCAGCGCCAGTGCCACGCGCCCACCGAGGACCCGGAAGAGAAGGAATCGGATGATGGTTCCCATGTCGCTGAACGTACCGCCTGGCCTCCCGGTACCACGCGTCGAGTGCGCCGGTCAGCATTGCAACCGCGCGCCATCTCAAGAAGGCGCGCCGAGGCGGGTACGGTGCCTGATACCCTCTGGACCGTGTGGCAGCACCGACCACCCGGCGCGCCGTGAAGGGTTCCATGGCGAACGGCCTTCGGCCGCTGGCGATCCTTGTGGTGGCCGGCGTGGCTGCCGGAGCGCTCGCCGTGGCGGCCTTGCCGACGGACCGGCTGCCGATCGCGAGGGAGGGAGGCGCAGGCGCACTTGACCAGCCGGCGCAGTCCCAGGGCGCGATGGCCTCACCGTCCCAGGGCGCGACGCCCTCACCGCCCACCCTCCCATATGCATCTCTCCCGACGGTTCCAGACGCCGCATCTACACCTCGCCCGCCGCAGCCGCCGGACGCGTCTCCTCGGCCTCTGACCACGCCGCCGCCATCGAGGGCCGGGACGGGGACATCAGCAGGGAGCGGTGAGCACCTGGACGTAGGTCCGTCGGACTCGCTTCGTCTCCAGCGCGTCGCGACCATCACGGGCGGGCTGTCACCCAAGTCGGTGGTGTCCTCCCAGACCGGCTACTTCCTCGCCCAGAACATGATGTATCGCCACACCGTGTCCGTCTACGACCGCGACTTCGAGCTGGCACGGACCATCCCAGACCGGGTCGATCTGTCCCGTTTCGGCCAGGCGACGGAACGCCGGGAGGTGCGAGGCGCACCAGTGGAAGCTGCTTTCAGTCCTGGCGGAGGGTCGGCCTACATCTCGCAATACACGATGTACGGAGCCGGCTACGACCGTCCGGGGGCGGATACGTGTCACCCGGGTGAGCAGCGCGATGCCAGCTTCGTCTACCGGATCGACATGGCGGATCTCGAGATCGACCAGGTCCTGCCGGTGGGCGCCACGCCCAAGTACCTGGCGGTCTCACCCGACGGAATGTACCTGTTGGTAGCCAACTGGTGCTCCTACGACTTGAGCGTGTTCGATCTGACGACCTCCAAGGAGATCCGTCGCCTGCCCATCGGGCCCTACCCGCGCGGCATCACCTTCACGCCTGACTCGCGCTGGGCCTACATCGCCGTCATGGGCTCCACCTGGATCGGTGCCCTGGACATGCGGACCTTCGAGCTCACGCGGATCGACGACGTGGGCCTACAACCTCGCCACCTGGTGATGGATCCGGCGAGCCGCTACCTCTACGCGTCGCTCGATGAGGAGGCCAGCGTCGTGAAGATCGACCTGGCGACCGGTCGGGAGGTGGCTCGGGCGGCGACCGGGGCGCAGCCGCGGAGCATGGACGTCGCGCCGGACGGCCGCTCCCTCTACGTCGTGGAGTACACCAACGACACGGCCGCCAAGATCAGCACGGACACGATGCAGGTCATCCAGCGTGTGAAGACGCGCCACCACCCCATCGGGATCAGCTACGACATCGCCACGCGTCAGGTATGGATCGCCTGCTACTCGGGTGTCATCCAGGTGTTCCGCGACGTCTGAAGCGCCCGGCGCTAGGCTGGTCACTGGATGCGTACCGATCCGAGCCCTGCCGTCCGCCAACGGTCGTTGCTGTTCGGAGCCGTAGCGGCCGTCCTGATCGCGCTCCTGGCCATCGCGCTGATGCTCAGCACCCAGCGTCCCACGACGTCCGATCCAGCTGCGGGCCTGCTTTCCTCCGCCAGCCCCACGCGCGACTCCCACGCGGCTCCTGCATCCCCGACCCCCCGGCGTTCCGCCGCCTCTGCCTCTCCGCTCTCGAACCCGTCCACCACGCCCACGCGGCCGAGCCCGGGCGCCCCGAGCCCTTCCGGCACTCCCACGCCCGGTGAGCCGGCAACCAGCCCATCGCCCAGCGCGCCGGTCGACCTGAGGCCCTCAGACGAGCTGCGCATGCGGCTGGTCACCGAGATCGTCGGCCGTCTCAACCCGAAGTCGGTCGAGGCATCCCAGAACGGCCTGATCTTCGCGCAGAACAACATCTACCGGCACACCATCAGCGTCTTCGACCGCGACTTCCAGCTGGTCAAGACGCTGCGCGACTCCCTCGTGCTGGCGGACTGGGGTTACCCGCAGTACCCCGAACGTGTCCAGGGCGGACCGGTGGAAGCGGCCTTCTCGCCCGACGGGCGATTCGCCTACATCACGAACCGCTCCATGTACGGGCCGGGCTTCCCACGGCCGGGGCCTCTCGTGGACCCGTGCTCGCCGGCCAGCGACATCGATCGCAGCTTCGTCGTGGAGTACGACGTGGAGAGGCTCCAGAAGACGCGCGTCTTCCAGGTGGGGTCACTGCCCAAGGACCTTATCGTCACGCCGGACGGCACGACCCTGCTCGTGTCGAACTGGTGCTCCTATGACGTGAGCGTCGTCGACCTGGCCAGTGGCGAGGAGACCCGCCGCATCGACACTGACCCCTACCCGAGGGGCATCGCCGTCGATCCCACATCCACCTTCGCCTATGTCGCCCACCTGGGCTCCAACGACATCGCCAGGGTCGATCTGGAGACTGGAAGGAGGCGCGAGATACGTGATGTCGGCCCGAGTCCGCGTGACGTGCTGATGAGCCCGGACGGCCGCTTCCTGTACGTCTCGCTCGACCAGGGCGGCGGCGTGGCCAAAGTGGATATCGGCCGGGAGCGCGTGATCGAGCGGGTGTCCACCGGTCAGGAGCCGCGCAGCATGGCGATGGCTCCGGACGGCCACTCGATCTACGTCGTCAACTGGGCGTCGGGAACTGCCAACAAGATCCGCACCCGCGACATGAAGGTGCTCCAGACCGTGCAGACCGGCTATCACCCCATCGGCATCACGTACGACAACGCGACCCGCCAGGTCTGGGTCTCCACCTATCCGGGGACGATCCGGGTCTACCAGGAGGAGTAGCGGCGGCGTCCCCCACGGCCCGAGTGATCGCCACGTTCGATGTTGGCGCGCCGTGGATAACGTGGACGCGACGCCGGGAACTCGTGGACAACGGACCTTGTGCGGGCACTGCCCGGTCGACTACATTCTTCTCAGCCCGGAGGGGCCACACGGAACGAGGATCACGGTCCGGGAGCTTGCTCTCGACGCCGAGGTCATCGCACCGAATGGTTCCTTCGGGCGTTTCGTGCGCCTATCGCCCCGGGAGAGCCCCGCCTCCACCAGGTAGCGGTAGCTGTCCACGATCGTCGCAGTATCGGCTCCGCCCAAGCCGCGCAGGACCGTCGCAGTATCGGCTCCGCCCACCACCGCCCAGTAGATATCCAGCTCCAGCGTCACGCGCTCGTCGAGCCGCTCGACGAGGCATCTCGTACGCCGACCGCCTGCCGAACGTGGCCGCTGTGCAGCGTCAGCCCTGCCTCCTCCAACCAGCCCCGCACACGCGATGGCGAGTTGCCGAGGAGTCCGGCGACCTCCACCCCAACGAACCCGACTTCCGCGATCCAGCGAAGGACAGAGCGCAGGTCCGCGTCG
>JBBSMF010000162.1:0-4549 GCA_038233295.1 Candidatus Limnocylindrales bacterium
ATCCGAAGCTTCATCGGACGGTAGTGCCGTCATTCCGGCGGTCGGACGCCCTTCGGCCCGGCCCGGGCTCGATCCCGAGTGCTTCGTGACGATGGTGCCGTCATCCGAGTGGCCGGCCGTCGGCTGACCCACGCTTTCGACGGTGTATCGGGTCCTCCTGGGCGCCTCGGGTACACTCGGTCGCTCATGTTCGATGCCCTTTCCGACCGCCTCCGTGACGCCCTCGGCAAGCTGACCGGCCGCGGCCGGATCACCGAAGCTGATGTCGACGTGGCCATGCGCGAGGTGCGCCTGGCCCTCCTCGAGGCCGACGTCAACTACCGCGTGGTCAAGGACTTCATCGCGCGTGTCCGCGAGCGTGCCATCGGTGCTGACACCCTGGCCAACGTCAACGCCGGCCAGACGGTCATCAAGATCGTCAACGACGAGCTGACCGACATGCTCGGCGTCGGCGACAGGACGTTCCGGCTGATCGGCTCACCGGCCGTGGTCATGCTGGTCGGGCTGCAAGGCTCGGGCAAGACCACCTCAGCGGCCAAGCTGGCGCGCCACATCATCCGGCTCGGGCGCCAGCCGATGCTGGTCGCGGCCGACCCTTACCGACCGGCGGCGGTCGATCAGCTCCGCACGTTGGGCAAGAGTCTCGAGGTCCCCGTCTGGAGCTCCCCGCCCGGCACCGCCGTGCTGGAGATCGCACGAAGCGGCATCGCCGAGGCCAAGCGCACGGGACGCGACGTGGTCATCCTGGACACGGCCGGCCGCCTCACCATCGATGAAGCGCTGATGGAGGAGATCCGCGACCTGGGCCGTGTCATCCAGCCGTCCGAAAGCCTGCTGGTGGTGGACGCCATGGTCGGCCAGGAGTCGGTCAGCGTGGCAGAGGCCTTCCGTGACGCGGTGCCCATCACGGGACTGATCCTCACCAAGGTGGATGGCGACGCGCGCGGTGGTGCTGCCCTTTCCATCAGCGCTGTCTCCGGGGTCCCCGTCAAGTTCCTGGGAACGGGCGAACGAACCGATGCGCTGGAGCCCTTCCACGCAGATCGACTGGCCGGGCGCATCCTGGGCATGGGTGACGTGCTTACGCTCGTGGAGCGTGCGCAGGAGACGTTCGACCAGAAGCAGGCCGAGCAGCTGGCTCAGAAGCTGCGCAAGAACGCGTTTTCCCTGGACGATTTCCTGGAACAGATGCAGCAGCTCAAGAAGATGGGGCCGCTCGGTTCCATCATGGAGATGATCCCCGGCATGGGCGGCGCTGCCAAGCAGGCGCAGCAGGCCGTGGATCGCGGCGACCTGAAGCGCGTGGAGGCCATCATCCGCTCGATGACCCACCAGGAGCGCCAGGAGCCAGCCATCCTCAACGCCTCACGTCGACGGCGCATCGCGCGTGGGTCCGGTACGTCGCTGCCGGAGGTCAACCGTCTGATCAAGCAGTTCGGCGAGATGCAACGGATGATGCGTCAGCTCGCTGGTGGCGGCCGGATGCCCTCGCTCCCCGGACTCGGGCGGCGTTAAGCTCGCGGAAGGCGCCACCGACGCTAGGGACCGTATCCGTGAGAACATCGGCACGTCATGAGCCATCCGCCTTCCGACCCCCGACCATCCGATCGATCCTGGCAGCGTCCGGAGGGCTCGCCCACGGCACCGTGGTCGGCGACGCCCGAGAGCGCCGCGACACCTTCCCCGGACGACCCGAGATCACCTCTTCCGCCCGTGACCTCCGTGTCCCGACCGAGACCGGTCCGCTGGATCGTGGCCCTGCTCGCCACGGTGCTCGTGGTGGTCACGGGCGTCGGCCTGGCCATGTTCGCCATAGGGAGCCGCACCACCCCGGCCCGCGGACCCACCTTCCTGCCGGCCGGCACCGCGGTCTACCTGGAAACGCGGCTCGACCTGCCCGGCGACCAGCGCGACAACCTCATCGCGTTCGTGGGCAGGTTCCCCGGCTTCGCTGATCCCGCCGCATTCGACCTCAAGATCGATGACACGCTCGACCGGCTGACCCGGGAAGCGACCGCCAGTGAATACTCGTACACGGGGGACATCAAGCCGTGGTTCGACGGCGAGCTGTCCATCGGCGTGACGGAGTTGCCCGAGATGACGCCCCAGTCTGGTGGCACGGGCGAGATCCAGGAGAGCGTCCCTGCCTTCGTGGGGGCACTGAGCGTGGCCGATCGAGCCGCCCTGGATGCGTTCCTGGAGCGCCTGCGTGACAGTGCCGCCGCGGCCGCCTTCACCGAGACCGCTCATGGCGACGTCACCATCGTGACCTACCAGCCGGCGGACCGGGCGGCTCAGGCGATCTCCTACGCGGTCACGGACGAGTCGTTGCTGTTCGCGCCGGAGCCCGAACAGCTCGTCGCCGCCCTTGATGTACGCAGCGGCGCACAGCCGTCGTTGGCCGACTCCGAGGAGTACCAGGAGCGGTTCCAGGATCTCCCCGCCGAGCGCCTCGGTGCCATGTACGTGGACCTGCGCGGCTATCGCGAATCGATGGAGTCCGCACTCGCCGAGCTCGATGACGCCACCGCTGGCATGGCCCGCGGCGCCCTTGACCAGTTGCCTGAGGCGATGGCTGGGTCGCTCCGGGCAGAGGGCGACCGCATGGTCCTGGACATGGTCGTCAGCGCCTCGGAGGGGATGCCCGTCCCCACGGCACGCGATACCTCTCTGGCAGCGCGGATGGCCAGCACGTCGGCCGTCTATCTCGAGACGCGCGATGTGGGCAAGGGAATCAAGACCGCCGCAGAAGGCCTGCTGAGCCAGTTCGGCGACCAGGTGCCGGAGGCGCAGCTCGGTCAGGTCGAGGACTTCCTGGGTTCACCCGTGGAGGATTTCCTGGATTGGATCGAGGACACCGCTGTGAGCGTGTCCCTGGATGGCGATCAGGTCACGTTCGGCATGGCTGCGACGGTCACGGACGCCACCATCGCCGCGCAGCGCGTGGAGCGTCTGACCACGGCCATCCGCGCCGCGGCCGCCTTCGCTGAGGTGCCCTTCGAGATAGACGAGGAGCAGATCGCCGGCGCGAAGGTCACGAACATCGCGATGACGAGCGACCCCCAGATGCCGCTGCCCGACGATCTGCCCTTCGAGCCGTCGCTGAGCTACGGCATCCATGAGGGCATCTTCTATCTGGGCGTGAGCGACTTCGTGTCGGAGGCGATCCAGCGAGGCGAGAGCGACTCGCTGGCCGGCAACGCTGCCTACAGCTCCGCACTCGAGGCGGCTGGTGGGTCGACCAACCCGGGCGTCGTCTACCTGGATGTGGCTGCGCTCCGATCGTTCGTCGAGAGGACGATCCCTGCGGAGCAGCGGGCGGCATACGATCTTGACGCCAAGCCCTACCTGGAGGCGTTCGACCGCTTCATCCTGAGCGGCACCGTAACGAACGGGGACGCCTCCCTGCGCGCCCTGCTCTACGTCGAGTAACCTAGGGCGCTCGTCGAGTACCCTTGCGCAGCGGCGTGGTATCTCGCGCCCCTTCGAGTCCCACAGGAGGTCCCTTCGCCCGTGGCAGTCCGCATCCGTCTCACCCGTGTCGGTGCGACCAAGAAGCCTACCTACCGCTTCGTCGTCTCCGACAGCCGAAGCGCCCGAGACGGTCGCTCGCTCGACACCCTCGGCCACTATGACCCTCGCAAGGATCCGGTGGAGATCGAGGTGGACGCCGAGAAGGCGACCAAGTGGCTCGGTCACGGCGCCCAGCCGTCCGATACGGTAGCGCGCCTGTTCCGACGCGTCGGCATCCTCCCCGACGTCCGCTGAGCTGCTGATGTCCGCACCCGAGTTGGTTGAGTTCGTGGCTCGTTCGCTCGTCGATGACCCCGAAGCCGTTTCCGTGGATGTGCACGATGAGGACGGAGCGACCGTCATCGAGCTGCACGTGGCAGAGGGCGACATGGGCAAGGTCATCGGGCGCAACGGAAGCGTGGCCAAGGCCATGCGCACCCTCCTCAAGGTGGTCGCCACTCGGCAGGGAGAGGACATCTCGCTGGAGATCGTCTAGCGACGTGGCCGCCCGCGAGGAAGAGAACGTGGCAGGTTCTGGGCCGGTCGCCCCTGCCCAGGAACGCCTGGCCGTCGGCCAGGTGCGGGGTGTCCATGGCCTGCGTGGGGTGCTGCGGGTGGAGATCCTGAGCGACGACCCGACCCGCTTCGAGCCCGGCAGCCACATGTTTCTGGAGGATTCCTCCCAGACTCTCACCGTGGCCTGGGTCCAGGATGATGGTCCGGGACTCCTGATCCGCTTCGAGGAAGTTACCTCGCGCGAGGCGGCTGATGCGCTGCGCGGGAGATACCTCGAGGTGCCGCCTCGAGAGGAGGCGCTGCCCGCGGGCGAGTACTACTGGCACGAGCTCATGGACGTGCCGGTCCTGGCCGATGACGGTGAGGACCTGGGCGCGGTGGTGGATATCTTCCGGGCCGGGGGAGGGGAGATCCTGGTCGTCAAAGGCGGCCCCCGCGGCGAGATACTGGTGCCAACGGTGAGTGCCGTGGTACGTGAGCTGGCGCCGCGTTCCGGACGGATCGTGGTGGACCGCGAGGC
>JBBSMF010000163.1:0-4538 GCA_038233295.1 Candidatus Limnocylindrales bacterium
GCGGATGTCTGCCGCCAGGCGGATCTGCCGCCGGGCGTGGTCAACATCATCACCGGCCCCGGGGAGATCGGACTGGCCCTGGTCAGCCATCCCGATGTCGACAAGGTGGCCTTCACCGGGTCGACGGAAGTGGGCAAGACCATCGGCCGCGCGATCGCCGGGCAGGACAAGGCGCTCACCCTGGAGCTGGGCGGCAAGGCGGCCAACATCGTCTTCGACGACGCGGCCATCGACCAGGCCATCGAGGGCGTGGTCAACGGCATCTTCTTCAACCAGGGCGAGGTCTGCTGCGCCGGGAGCCGGCTCTTCGTGCAGGAGTCGATCGCGGAGCCCTTCATCGAGCGCCTCAAGGACCGTCTCTCCACGCTGCGCGTGGGCGATCCGATGGACAAGAACACTGACGTGGGTGCCATCAACAATGCCGCTCAACTGGCGCGCATCGACGAGATGATCGAGGCCGGCACGGCGGAGGGTGCCGACATCTATCAGCCGGCCTGCGACCTGCCCGCCCGCGGTTTCTTCGCGCGGCCCACGCTCTTCACCAACGTTGCGCAGTCGAGCCGCATCGCCCAGGAGGAGATCTTCGGTCCGGTGCTCTCCGTGCTGACCTTCCGGACGCCGGACGAGGCCATCGAGAAGGCGAACAACACGGCTTATGGCTTGTCGGCTGGGGTCTGGACGGAGAAGGGTTCGCGCATCCTGTCCATGGCCAAGAAGCTGCGCGCTGGCGTGGTCTGGGCCAACACCTTCAATCGTTTCGACCCGACCAGCCCCTTCGGCGGCTACAAGGAGTCGGGCTACGGGCGGGAGGGCGGCCAGCACGGCCTGCTGGCCTATCTCGACCTGGACGGCGAGCGGCACTGATGGCCGCGACCGTTCCGCAGGACGCGCCCACGGCATGGTGAGATCACGTGCAAATCCGTCCGACGGGCCCTCCCAGCGAGGCGCCAAAGCCGTGAAGGGCACGGCCAAAGTGCCTGCCACACGTGCGGCCGCCAAAGTGCCTGCCACACGCGCCGCGGCTCAGCCCGCGCCGGGCCCCGAGCGGATTCCCGTGCGCAAGACGTACAAGCTCTACATCGGCGGGCAGTTCCCGCGCTCTGAATCGGGTCGCTCGTACGTGGTCCGGGCCTCGGACGGCACGCCCTTAGCGAATGCCGTGCGCGGCTCACGCAAGGATCTGCGCGACGCCGTCCGCACGGCCCGCGGCGCCTTCGCCGGCTGGGACGCCAAAACGGCCATGAACCGCGGACAGGTGCTCTACCGCGTGGCGGAGCTCATGGAAGGGCGTCGTGAGCAGTTCGAGTCGGAGGTGGCTGCCGCCGAGGGCTTGAGCGCGGCCGCCGCTCGCGAGCAGGTCGACCGGTCCATCGACCGCTGGGTCTGGTATGCCGGTTGGGCGGACAAGATCGCCCAGCTCCTGGGCACGGTCAACCCGGTCGGGGCCAGCTATTTCGACTTCACCTTCCCCGAGGCGACCGGCGTGGTGGGCATCGTGGCGCCGGAGAGTTCCTCCATGCTGGGGCTCGTATCTAGGCTGGCGCCGGCCGTGGTCGGTGGCAATGCGGTGGTGCTCATCGCGTCGGAGACGTGCCCGCTGCCGGCCGTGACGCTCAGCGAGGTGCTGGCCACGAGCGACGTGCCGGGCGGCGTGATCAACATCATCACCGGGCTCCGCAAGGAGCTGGTGCCCATCCTTGCTGCGCACATGGACGTCAACGCCATCGACGCTTGGGGCGTGCCGCCGGAGATGCGCGTTGCGGTGCTGGAGGCGGCCGTGGAGAACGTCAAACGGGTGGCGCGCGGTCCGCGCACTGACGCCGACCGCTTCGACTGGCTGGACGACCACCGCGCCCAGCGACCGGAGTGGATCGCCGCCTTCCTGGAGATGAAGACCGTCTGGCACCCCATCGGCGTGTAGCGGCCCAAGCTCCGAGTGACGATCCGATCGTCCAAGCCGATCTCAATGGCGACTTGATCGGCTGTGCCAAGCGGTTCGGCATCGCGGCGGAGGGTGAATGACCGGTACCCTGTCCGCCGTGCGCAGCGCCGACCAGTCGCGAAGGGCAGACGTTCCGCAGTGTGGAGCCGGGAGCTTGCGACCCCCGATTCAAGCCACATTGGCACATCGACGTCAAGAGGGTCTTAAGCCGCGGACGACCAAGGTCCATGCGCTCGAGGCTGGACGTGACGGTCTACCGCTGAGCCTGAGCGCGCTCGATGAAGCTGCCTGGAGGCCGGTCCGGGCCGCGATCCGCCGCCTCCGGTCCAGCTTCGCGTTCCGTAACGGCCGACATGCCAACCTGGCTGGAATCTGCGACCTCTAGGTCCGGGCGCGGCGCCTTGGGTGGGTCAGGGCCGGATCTCCGGGCGGTCAGCTGGCGCCCGCGAGCGCAAAGACCCGCTCCCGTAGGTCGATCGCCCGCAGCGCCGACTCGCCGGTCTCATCGTGGCGAAGGAAGACGTACGCATCGCGCCCGTCGGCCAGGAAGGGAGCCAATCGAGCGGCCCAGGCGTCAAGATCGGCGGCGGAGTACGTCTCGCGGCGGAGTCGGACGTAGAGGAACGGTCCAGTCAGCCGCAGGTCGGGCAGGAACGGGTCGCCCTCGACGTCGGTCGCACAGAGGACCACCTCATGCTCCCGGAGAAGCGAATGGACCGCATCGTCCTGCCAGGAGGGGTGCTGGAGCTCCATCGTGAGCGGGATCGACCGTGGCCACGCGCCCAACAGCGCGGCGAGTGCCGCATCGTCACGCCGGGTGGCCTCCGGCACTCGGTAGAGCACCGATCCCAGCCGCTCCCCGAACCAGCGGTAAGGGGCCGACAACCAGGGGACCGTGGCTTCGGGGTCGCTGCGCATGGCCCGGAAGCTGCCTCCCTTCTGCGCCTTGACGGTGAACCGGAACTCGACCGGGGTGGCGGCCAGCCACGCCTCGATCTTGGGCGCCGTGGGGTGCTGGTAGAAGGTGTTGTTGAGCTCGACTGCGGGAAGTCGCTCCGAGTACGTGCGCAGGAGCGCGTCGCCTCGCGTGCCGGGCGGGTAGAAGGCCGGCACCCAACGCGGATATGAGAAGCCACTCGTACCGGCGTAGAGCCGGCCTCGCCCGCCGCTGGTCGATCCGTCGGGGGCGATGCCAAGCTCCGCTAGCGTCCCCATCCCTCCGGCGGCTCGCGTCGTTCGTCGATCGTGTTCCAGGTGTCCCATTGGTCGACCACCAGACCGGCATCGTCGAAGGTGAGGATGGAGGTGCCCGCCAACGTCAAGCCCTTGCCCTCCTCGACCAACGAGGCCCACCACTGCACGGCTGCCCGCTCCCCCGTGACGATCGGCTGACCGAACCGGGCGCGGACATCGTCCTCCTCTGCGAAGGCGACCGCGACATAGGTTCGGACACCGTCGCGGCCGCGGAACGGGGCCCGGTAGGGCTCCGAGGAGAAGACGGCATCATCGGCGTAGAGCGCCACGATCGCTTCCAGGCCGCCCGCTTCCCAGGCGCTCTGCCAGACGTTCGCCCAGCGCTGCGCCGCCGCTTTCGTGTCCACGCCGGTGCCGGCTACTGCCAGCGGAAGAAGCGGGCAGAGATGAGGAAAGCCCCCACCAGCCAGCCGCCCAGCACCAGGGCATCGACGGGCAGCGGGGCGAAGGGCGCGCCACCCACCATCACCTGGCGCAGCGCATCGCCCAGATACGTCAGGGGCATGGCCGCGGCCACCGGCTGGAGGAAGTCGGGCATGAAGTCGATGGGGAAGAAGATGCCCGACAGGAACATGAGCGGGAACTGGACCACGCTGGTCAGCGAGTTGGCCGATTCCTCCGTCTTGGCGAATGAGGCGATGACATAGCCGATGGCGATGAAGGTGACGGCGCCGAGCACGATGAAGCTGGCCACGAGCAAGAGGCTGCCCACTATCGTCACGCCGAACAGAGCGGCGCCGATGGCGATGATCAGCACGCTCTGGACGAGCGCTATGAGCAGGCGCATCAGGATGTTCGAGCCCACCAGCGTCCAGCGTCGCAGGGGCGTGGCGCTCAACCGCTTGAGGATCAGCTTCTCCCGCTGCTCCACCAGCGGGATGGCCGCGAAGACACCCAGCTGCATCAGCGCCATGGCCAGGATGCTGGGCACGAAGTAGGCCGCCGGGGTGATGTCCTCCGTCTGGAGCGCCTCGGTCTCCAGGGCTAGCACCGCGGGCGTGCCGCTCAGCGCCTGATTGGTGGCAGCCACGACCTGGCCCACGATCTGTTGGACGGTCGTGCTCTGCGTCCGCTGACTTGGGTCGGTGAACACCACCAGCGAGACCGGCGAGGCAGGTGGCTGGCCGCCGCCGGTAGCACTGGCCAGTGCCTCGCCCACGCCGTCGGGCACGACCACGACCGCGTCGAGATCGCCCTCGCGCATCTGCCCTAGCGCCATCTCACGCGATCCATCGGTGAGCTCCACGATGCCTGTCGCCGCGAAGGCCGCGCGCAGCTGAGTCGCACCCGGCGTGCCGTCCTCGTCGACCCAGCCGACCTGAAAGGAGCTGGGGCCGTTGCC
>JBBSMF010000164.1:0-4525 GCA_038233295.1 Candidatus Limnocylindrales bacterium
ATCCTGTCGGTCACCGGCCTCCCGCCGGATGGGCTCATCCTGGAGTTCTCGGAGGATCAGGTGATGACCGACGATCCGCTGATCGCCTCGCGCCTGCGCGACCTCAAGCGCTTGGGCGTGAGCCTGGCCATCGATGGCTTCGGCAACGGGTTCTCATCCCTGCGGCATCTGGGCCGCTTTCCCGTGGACGTCATCAAGATCGCCCGCCCCCTGGTGGCCACCATGGGCAGCACGCCCGAGGACGCCCGCATCGCCGAGGCCATCGTCGCGCTGGGGCATTCGCTGCGGCTCCAGGTGGTGGCGGCGGGCATCGAGAGCACCGATCAGCTGGAGCAGGTGCGCACCATTGACTGCGATCGTGCGCAGGGCTTCTTCCTGGCACGGCCCCTCGATGCGGCGGGCATCGGCCGGCTATTGGCCGCGACCGGTGTGGGGGAGCCGGGCGATGATGCTCTGGTGGCCTCCGCCGCCGCCTGAACCGCCGTCCCTCACCGTCGACGCGTCGCTTACCGATCGCGATCCACGTGGTCGGCCGGTGCGCCGTTGGTGTCGGTGGCCATCGCCTTCGCGTCGCCGGGTGCCGGGGCCAGGCGCCGCTGCCAGAGCGGCTCCAGGGCCGCTCCCTCGGGCCCGTCATGAGCGACCGCCTTCTCCAGACGCAGGACGGCGCTGCGACCGCGCGTCTCCAAGGTCGAGACCTGGTTGTCGAAGGCGTGTCCCTCGAGGCGGCGCCACCGAACGATCGACTCCGGCACGCCCGAGCTCGCAGCCAGCAGCCGCGTGACGGCGGCCATGCCCCGGGACGCCGCGACGCGCTGGAACATCCGCTCGCTGCGTCCCAGCGGATTGCGGAAAGGGGAGGTGACGGACTGATACACGGCGCTCTTGACGCCGGTCTTGCGCCGGTACGCCACGCGAGCCAGGTAGCCATGGTGGACGTCGCCCGAGACCATCACGATGCTCGACGGGGCCGGCCCACGGCGGCCGCTGCCCACTTCGGCGAGGAGCTTCATGAGGCGCTCCAGCGACGTGCCGAAGGCGGCCCAGTGCTCCATGTCCAGGGCTCGGCGCAGCTTCTCCATGGCGCGAGCTGGCAGCCGGCCCCATGCGCCATCCCCGACGCGCTCGCTCCACGTCTCGGCGTGGTGCATGCCCTGGGCCATCAGCATGGGCAGGGAGGAGGCGATCACCAGGTGGTCCATCGGCCCTTCGAGGTTGGCCTCCAGCCAACGCCACTCCGCTTCGTCCAGCATCTCCCGCCGCCCGTCACGCAGCACGCGTGCGGCGCGCGAGTCGAGCACGATGAGACGCGTCCCGCCCACGTCGCGACGGTAGGCCCAGCGGCTGCCGGCGCTCTCCCGGTCGGCGAAGAAGCTGAAACGCCGGAGGAGGGGACCGGCGTCGTCGGCGGCGCGTACCGCCGCGTAAAGAGCATCGCCGTCGAGATCCGCTGGGGACAGGTTGCCCAGGTGCTGGTAGATCCAATAGCTCATGAAGGCGCTCACGATGCGGCCCTCCCACCAATCGGTGGCGCGCATGTCCGCCAGCCAAGCCTCGGAGATGTTCCAGTCGTCGATGACGTCGTGGTCATCGAAGATCATGGAGCTCGAGACGGTCGATAGCAGCCAGCGCATGAGCGGTTCGGTCCACGACGCGCAGTAGAGGTTGGCGTACTCCTCGAAGTCGGCCACCGACTCGCCCGGTGGCTGGTCGGCGTCCCGCCGTGAGCGGATGAACTCGAGCGTGGCCTGCGGCACGTCGTCGGCATAGACCTGGTCGCCCAGCAGCAAGAGGACGTGTGGCCAGGCCTGTCTGGGTTCGTCGATCAGTCGACGTGCGAAGGCCGCCAGCGCATCCAGCCCGCGACCGTGTGAATCGATCAGCCGATCCAAGCTGAAGGGCGAGACGTGCGGCACGCTGACCCGGCAAGAGCCGAAGACGATGCGGGCCGTGGGCCCCGTGTCGAGCGTTCGGATCACGGAGGGCGGAAAGCCGCTCTCGGGCACCGGCCAGCGCGGCTGTCCATCGAGTCGAACGTCGTACTCGTAGCGACGGTCCGGCTCCAGTCCGCGGACGATCACCAGCGCGTAGTGGTGACCCTCCACGTGGAAGGTACGCTGCGCGTGGCCAAGGATCTCCACATCACATGGCGCATCGGTCTCCACCCAGACCGTGGCCTCCATCTGGGAGACCCAGCGCAGAAGAGGACCGACCAGCAGCGCAGCCATAGGAGCAAGGGTACGGGCGAGCTCGCCCCCCTATCCCTGGGTCGACCCCGCCGCGATGCGCCGGGCGGCCTGCGTGAAGAGTCCGCCCATCACGCGGGCGATGGTCGGAAAGGCATGCAGCGTGTCGGCCAGGACGTGGATCGGCGTACGCAGCTTGATGGCCAGCACGGCCTCGTGGATGGCCTCGGAGGCGCCGGGACCACAGATGAACGCGCCGAGCAGCACGCCGTCCCGCCCGTCGACCACGATCGATACGTGGCCCACCGCCTCCGTGACGTAGCCCTTGGCGCTGGTGGCTAGGTCCGCAGTCTCCTCGAACGCGTCCTGGTAGCCCTGCTCCGCTGCCTCGTCGAGGCGGATGCCAACGGAGCTCGTCTCAGGGTCCGTGTAGGTGGCCCGTGGGATGGCGCGCAGGTCCGGTGTGACCTCATCGCCAAGCGCCACGCGCACCGCCATCTCGCCCTCGTAGTGGGCCACGTGGGTGTGCATCTCGGGACCGGCCGGATCACCCACCAGGTAGACGTCCTCCGCGATGCGCAGCGCCGTGTCTGGCTGAGGTGGCTTGCCGTCCTCGATCGCCACGCCGATGGTCTCCAGGCCCAGGTCGCTGACGGGGAATGAGCGGCCCACGGCAACCAGGATCGCGTGGGCAGACACGCTCGAGCCGTCCGAGAGGTGAACCAGATGCGGGGCGTCGGGCTGCGTGGCGGGATCCACTCGTTCCGCCCTGACGCCCGTGAGCACGGTGGTGCCATCCTTCCCCAGCGCAGAGCGGAGGAAGTCAGATGAACGCGGGTGGTCACGGGAGAGCAGCCGCTCGTTGGAGTCGACGATGGTCGTGGGCACGCCGAACCGAGCGTAGACCTGGGCCAGCTCCACGCCCGTGGGACCGCCGCCCATGATGAGCAGGCTGCGCGGCAGCTGGCGGGTCGTGGTGGCCTCTCGATTCGTCCACAGGCGCACGTCGGAGAGGCCCTCGATGGGCGGGATCGTAGGGGTAGAGCCGACGGCCACGATGATGCTGCCGGCCTCCAGCGTCCGGACCGCACCATCGGCGGGGTCGTCCGCCTCCGCCCCCTCGGGCTTTTCGCGCACGTCCACCCGTCCGGCTCCCGCCAGGCGCGCCCGGCCTCGGATGGCCGTGCCGCCGGCCTCGCGGATGGAGTCCAGGTGGGTGCTGTCGTCGGGGTAGTCGCCTCCTTCGCGCACGATGTTGTAGTCGCGGAAGTCGGAGGCCTTGGACCAGGGAAAGTCGCCGCCCGCGGCGTGGACGGAGGCTGCGTGAAGCAACGCCTTGGAGGGGATGCATGCCCAGAACGCGCACGAGCCGCCGAAGAGGTCGTCGTCCACCACGGCCACACTGGCCCCGCGCTCCAGAGCCAGGGAGGCGGCCGCCTCGCCGGCCGCTCCGGCGCCGATGATCACGAAGTCGAATCGGTCCGGTAGTTCGTTGGTCATCTGCTGACCATACCCGACCGCAGCACACTGGGCGCCGACCGAGATTTTCGGGCTATCCGGGCGCCCTCCGGGGAGGTACAGTTGCGCGCAGCGCGGCAGGGACACCCCAGGACCTTCCGCTCTGATGGGCGTCCTCACGAGTCCGCCGCTGGGCAGATCAGGTGAGGACATCCTTGTCCATCAAACCGGGGGAAGAGGTGAGGTCAGGATCAGGTTGAAGAAGCGAAGGCTAGTAACAGCCGCCGGCATGTCCGTGTTGCTCGTAGCGACGATCATGCCGGCCACGGCCGCCGGGCGCTCACCCGAGCGTTTCGGTCGCGTTGACACCGGCGGTCGCACGCCGAATCTCGACGTACTGGCGATGAACCGCGACCCGAATGCGACGGTCAGCATCATCGTCCAACTCTCCGGCCAGCCCGTCGCGGTGGCCGCCGGCGCCGCACTGGATGCGGGGCGCGAACTCAGCGAAGCGGAGAAGGCGGCGCTACGCCAGCCGCTCATCAGCCGTCAGGCCAACCTCAAGACGCAGCTGCGCACCCTTGGCGCGCGCGTACAGGGCTCCTACACGGATGTCCTCAACGGCGTCCGGATCAGCGTCAAGGCGAACCAGGTTCAGCGCATCGCGGCCCTGCCCGGTGTGACCAAGGTCGAGCCGACGCCCACGCACTACCGCGACAACACGAACACCGTGCGATACCTCCGGGCCGACAAGGCCTGGGGCCGGACCGGCAACACCGGTGCGGGCGTCAACATCGCCATCATCGACAGCGGCATCAACTACTACCACCCGGGCTTCGGCGGCACCGGCAATCCCGAGTACGCGGCCGACAACGGCCTGA
>JBBSMF010000165.1:0-4506 GCA_038233295.1 Candidatus Limnocylindrales bacterium
CCTCGATGATGACGTTGCGGTCATCGTTGGGGTCACGGGGCAGGAGCGCAAGACGCAGCTCCTCGATCAGCCTCGCTTCGTCGCCCTCCAGCTCGTCCACGATCTGGCGCGCCATCTCGCGTGTCTCTTGATCGTCCTCGGCGTCACGGTCGCGCCGAGCGCCTTCCAGTTGGGCGCGCGCCTCGCGCAGTCGCTTCGCGTTGTCCACGACCGGGGCCAGGCGCGACTGTTCCCGGCCCAGCTGCTTGCTGCGTTCCGGGTCGGAGGCGACCTCAGGTTGCGACCACTCTGCCTCGATCTCCGCCAAGCGCCGCTCCAGCTCCTCGAGCCGCGCTTCGAGGCTCATCGCGGGGCCTGGTCCCTCGTGGACGCAGACACGGGCTTCTCTGTGACGGAACCATCGGCGACGCGGGCCTGATCATCGGCGAACGTCTTGAGGTCCGGCACCGGCTCCCGAGCCGGATCGAACGAGCCGGGCGGCGGCTCCTCGCCGTTGGCTGCCATGGCCTCGCGCATGGACGCGACGGCGACCTCGATCATGGAGTCGTCGGGTTGCTTCGTGGTGATGCCCTGGAGCCAGATCCCAGGGAGGAAGAGCCAGCGGGTCCACCAACTGTCGCGCCGGCGCGCCCCCCAGCGGAGGATCTCGTAAGAGACCGAGGCGATGACCGGGATGAGCACGATGCGTGACGCGATGGTCACCAGCAGGTCCTGGCCGGCCAATAGGCTGAACAGGATGATCGACACGATGATGAAGACGACCAGGAACTCCGTGCCACAGCGCGGGTGAGCCGTCGGGTAGCGGCGGATCCGCTCGATGGTCAGCGGGTCTTCGTGCTCCAGTGCGTGGATCGTCATGTGCTCCGCGCCGTGGTACTGGAAGACTCGTCGGATCTCTGCCGAGCGGCTTACCACCAGAAGGTAGCCCACGAAGATGGCCGACTGGATGAGGCCCTCCATGAGGTGCTGGATGAGGACCTGTCCGCCCGGGATGACGGCTTCGGTGCCCAGACGCGAAAGGAGCAGCGGCAGGATGGTGAAGAGGCTGACGGCGATACCGACGGTGAACAGCACCGTCAGCAGGACCGTGCCGCGGCCCATGGCCACGCCCTCCCCGGCGGCCGCGATGGAGCCTGACTTCATCAGCCAGCGCGTGCCCACCACCAGCGTCTCGTAGAGCACGATGAGCCCCCGGAAGAAGGGCGCGCGAGCGAAGCGGTTGCGATGAAGCAGGCTGTTGAGCGGTTCGCGGGCGACGAAGATGCGCCCGTCCGGACCACGTACGGCGACACCGATGGCGTCGCGGCCGCGCATCAGGACGCCCTCCATAAGGGCCTGGCCACCGTATGCGAATCGAGCCATCGGGCTGCTCCTCAGGCCGTCGTCAGGAAGGAGCCGGGTGGCCCACCGGCGACGGCCGCGCGATCAGAGTCGCGTCGAGCGCTCGAGGCGCTTCTGGAAGCGCTCGACCTGGCCCGCCGTATCGACGATGGTCTGCTTGCCGGTGAAGAAGGGGTGGCAATTGGAGCACACGTCGACGCGCAGCTCGGGCCGGGTGGACCCGATGGTGAAGGTGATGTGGCACGAGCCGCAGACGACCTGCGCCTGGTGATATGTCGGGTGGATATCCGGTTTCATGGGTTCCCTCAGGCGTGGGCCGCGACCGCTTCGGCGGCCTCCGGCTCGACGCGGATGCGCTTCTTGTCTCGACGGGCGTGCTCGAACTTGACGCGACCGGTGACGGTGGCGAAGACCGTGTAGTCCCGACCCAGGCCGGTGCCCTGCCCGGCCAGGAAGGTCATGCCCCGCTGGCGTACGATGATCGACCCGGCACTCACCAGCTGCCCGTCGCCACACTTCACGCCGAGCCGTTGGCCGACGCTGTCGCGGCCGTTCTTGGAGCTGGAGCCGGCCTTCTTGTGTGCCACGTCGCTACTCGTCCTTCCTGGGTGCGTCTGGGGCCTGGGTCTCGGGCTTGTCATCCGCGTCCCCAGCGACGGTCTCGCCTCCGGGCGATCCCGCGTCGCCTACGGCGATGGCCTCCTCTGCCGCGGCCGCTTCCGCTGCAGCGAGGGCCTCGTCCCCCATCTGATCGGCCGCGACTCCGGGAGCGGGCTGGCTCGTGGCGGCTGATCCGGCCGGCTCGATGGTGCCCGGCTCAGCGGCCGGCGCAGCGGTGGAAGCAGATCTGGCGCCCCGCGTGCGAGTCTTCTTGGCCGGCGCTTCAGCCGCCTCCGCCTCCGACTTGGCTGCGGCATCGGCAGCCAGCTTCGCAGCGAGGGCCTGGTCGGCAGTGGCCTGGCGCGACGCCTCTTCCTCGCGCCGTTGGCGAGCCTGGCGCTCGTCGGCCTCCACCTTCGCCGCATCGTCAGCGGCGCTGCGCCCGTTGAGGCTTATCTCCGAGATGCGCAGGACCGTGAGCTCCTGGCGGTGGCCCTTCTTCACGCGCCGGCGCGCCTTGGGCTTGTACTTGAAGACGATGAGCTTCTCGCCGCGGTCCTGCCGCACCACGTCAGCCCGAACCAGGGCTCCGTCCACCAAGGGACTGCCGATGGTGGCCTGGTCCCCATCAGCGACCAGCAGGATGCGATCGAGATCTATCGTCTGACCAGCATCGACCTCGAGGTGCTCGACCTCTATCTCCGTGCCGAACTCGACGCGGTACTGCTTGCCGCCTGTTTCGATGACTGCGTACATGGTTCCCCGAGGATGTGATCGATTTGGGCGTGGGCGTCGACTATGAGGCGAGACGAAGCCGGTCGGTGGCTCGGTGCCTGTCGGGCGCGAAAGGGGATAGTACCTTCTCCGTGCGGCTAGCGTCAAAGGAAGGCTGACGGCGCGAGCCGCCCAACGCCTCTGCTACGCTCGCGCCGTGAGCGTGACCCCGGCCAACCCCGGCTCTCAGCCCGTGGCGGCCGTACCGGCATCGATCGATCGTTCAGCGCGCCTGCGCCCACCGACGCCACGAGCGGCGCTGGTGATCCTCACGGTCATCCTGCTCGCGGTCATCTTCTATATGGCGCGGGGTGCACTCGGCCCATTCGTGCTGGGGCTGGTCCTCATCTACATCATGGATCCCGCCGTGGACCGCCTGGCACGCGTTCGCGTGGGACGGTTCCGGGTGCCCCGCGGGCTGGCCGTCCTGCTCATCTATCTGGCCACCACTCTCATCCTCATCCAGGGCCTGTCGTTCCTGCTCGGTCCCCTGGTCAGGCAGATCGGGCAGTTCGCGGCCGACGCTCCATCCTTCCTCGCTGCGCTCCAGGAGTGGTATCGCACGGCAGACCTGCCGGCATTCGCGCGCAGCGCCATCGACGGCCTCCTGGGGCGGGCCGACGGTGCGAGCGAGGGCATCGACCCTGGCACCTTGGTGCCTCTGGCTCGGGGCGTGGTCGGCTTCCTGGGCTCGCTCTTCGGCTTCATCATCATCCCCGTCTGGGCCTTCTACCTGCTGAAGGACCGCCCCAGCCTCGCAGCATCGATCAACCAGGCCATCCCTGAGACATGGCGGCACGACGTCTGGGCGTCGGTGGGGATCGTCAACCGGATCTTCGGTCGCTGGTTGCGCGCCCAGGTGCTGCTCGGTCTGGTCATCGGCGTGGCCACCTTCGTGGGGCTGGAGATCCTGTCGTTCACCGTCGATCCGCGCTTCGGCGATTTCGCCATCTTGCTGGCGGTCGTGGCCGGGCTCGCCGAGCTGCTGCCCATCATCGGCCCCATCCTCTCCATGATTCCCACCCTGCTCATCGCGTTGACCGTCCGCGACCCGTTCCAGGGCATCATCGCCGTGGTCATCCTCTACCTCATCGTGCAGCAGGTAGAGAACAACATCCTGGTGCCCATCGTCCAATCCGACGCCATCGCCCTGCATCCATCGGCGGTGATCCTTTCGCTCATCGTGGGCGGCTCCATCGCGGGGCTGCTGGGCGCCATCTTCGCGCTGCCCCTAGCCGCCGCCGGCCGGGACCTTTACCGCTACTTCTTCCGGCGCCTGAGCGAGCACGACCCCACCGTTCCCCCGCCCGACGATCCGGATTTCCTGCCCTTCCGCGATCGGCTCCCCGACGCGGACGGACATCACCGCGCGCCGGAAGCCCGACCTGTGCCGGACGGCGAACATCCAGGCCCAGAGGAGCCTCCGCAGTCGGAAGGGACCCCTACCCGAGAGCCGCGACCCGAGTCCGAGCGTCCCTCAGGCTCGTAAGGGCGCTCGCGCCTCCGCAGGCCGCGGATCCGTCAGCTTGCTACCAGCCCGGACGGCCCTGGCGCATGGCGATGCTCTGCAGGATACCCAGACCGACTGCATAGCTCGTGAGCGACGCGCCGCCGTGAGTGACAAAGGGCAACGGGATGCCGGTCACGGGCATGATCCCCACGACCATCCCGAGATTGACCAGCAGCTGGAAGAGCAGCATGGAGGCTATGCCAGCGGCGAAGGCGAGACCGAACGGGTCGCGGGAGCGCCAGCCGACGACAAGTATCCGCCAGAGAAGTGCGGCGAAGAGG
>JBBSMF010000166.1:0-4483 GCA_038233295.1 Candidatus Limnocylindrales bacterium
GCCATGGCGCGGGCCGCGCGGGCCCGGTGGGAGCGGCGGTTCTTCTCCTCCGCGCTCATCTCCGCCACCGTGCGGCCGCCCGGCGGCTCGGTCCGAGGCTCGAAGATCGGGTCGTAGCCGAAGCCACCAGAGCCCCGGGCGTGGGAGGCGATGCGCCCCTCGAACGAGCCCGAGCGCACCACCACCCAGGGCTGTTCCTCAGCGTTGCCGTCGCCCGGATCCAGGAAGGCCAGCACGCACCGGTAGCGGGCGGTCCGCCGATCCGGCGGCAGGCCCCCCAGCTCGGACAGGAGTAGCGCGTTGTTCTCCGCGTCCGTAGCCGATTCCCCCGCGTAGCGCTTGGTGCGCACGCCCGGCTGCCCCCTCAGGGCATCGACCTCCAGCCCGGAGTCGTCGGCCAGGGTCGGAAGGCCGGACAGTTGGCCATAGAAGCGAGCCTTCAGGATCGCGTTGCCGCGGAAGGTCCGCGCGTCCTCGACGGCCTCTTCCTCCACGCCGATGTCGGATAGGCTAAGCAGTTGCAGATCAGGCAGCTGCAAGAGTGCTCGGAGCTCGGCGAGCTTGGGCTCGGAGCGTGTGGCCACGACAAGTCGCCGTGACGCGGATGGCGCGGATCGCCGTCGAGCAGACGCCCCATCACTGTTCACCGGCGGATGGCCGCTCCCTCGATGACCTGCGCCTGCGCCGCGAAGAGCTGCTGCAGCCCGCCGTCCGCCAGCGCCAGCAGTCGGTCCATCTGCGCCCGGTCGAAGGCCTTGCCCTCGGCCGTGCCCTGGATCTCCACGTAGGTCGAGGCGTCCGTGCCGACGACGTTGAAGTCGACCTCGGCGTGCGAGTCCTCGGGGTAGTCGAGGTCAAGCACGGGTGTGCCGTCCACGATGCCCACGCTGATGGCCGCGATACGCGACGTGATGGCACGCTCAAGGCCCTTCCGCTTGAGCGCGATGGCCAACGCGACGTAGCCGCCGGTGACCGACGCCGTACGCGTCCCGCCATCCGCCTGGAGGACATCGCAGTCGATGGTGACCGTTCGCTCACCCATCAGCGACGTGTTGATCACACCTCGCAGGGAGCGTCCGATGAGCCGCTGGATCTCATGCGTACGGCCTCCCACGCGACCCTTGGTCGACTCGCGCTGGCTCCGCTCCGAGGTAGCGCCGGGCAGCATGGAGTACTCCGCGGTGACCCAGCCCGTGCCCTTCCCGCGCAGGTGCGGCGGGATGCGATCCTCCACCGTGGCCGCGCAGAGCACGTGCGTGTCCCCCATCCGGATGAGGCACGAGGCGGCGGCCCACTTCTGTACGTCCAGCGTCATCGACACGGGGCGCATCTGGCCGGGTGTCCGGCCGTCCGCGCGGAAGCGGACCCCTCCCCCGATGCTCATGCGACTTCCGCCTCCTCGCGTTCCTGGGCCTTGGCCCTGTTCCACAACACATCCAGCTCATCAAGCCCCAACGCCCGCAACTGGACGCCGTCGGCCGCGGCGAAGCGCTCCACCCTGGCGAAGCGCGAGGCCATCTTGCGGCTGGCTCCGCGTAGGGCGGCCTCCGCATCGATGCCCAGCTTGCGGCCGAGGTTCACGATCACGAACAGGAGATCCCCGAACTCCTCGCGCCGGCTTGCCTCATCCTCTGCCCCCAGCAGCTCGACGGACTCCTCGGCGATCTTGTCGATGACGCCCTCCAGGTCCGGCCAATCGTAGCCCTGGGCGGCGGCCCGCTCCTGCATCTCGCTGGCAAAGACGAGGGCCGGCAGTGAGCGCGACAGGCCGGCGAAGGCCGCGGGCATGTCCGGGTCGGGCTCCGCGCTGCCGTTCCGGCCGTCTGTGGCAGCGCGGCCCTCGGTGGCGTTCACGGCGGAGGTGGCTGCGCGAGCGGCCGCGGCGTCGGCACGTTCCGTGGCCTTGATGGCCTCCCAGTTGCGGCTCACCTGCTGGGACGTCGTGGCCTCCACGTCGCCGAAGACGTGCGGATGACGTCGGATGATCTTGCTCATGATGCCGCGATACACATCGCTGAGGTCGAAGTCACCGGCCTCTGCCCCGTACTGTGCGTGGAGCACGACCTGGAGCAGTAGGTCACCCAGCTCCTCCGCGATCCGGTCGCTGGCGCCACTCTCCACGGCGTCGTAGACCTCGTAGGTCTCCTCGAGCAGGAACGGCAGCAGGCTGCGGTGATCCTGCTCCCGGTCCCAAGGGCATCCGTCGGGGGCGCGCAGCCGGGCCGCCAGCCAGGGCAGCCCGTACGGACCGGCCAGAGAAAGCTGGGGCTCGACGGCAGGCAGGAAGCGAGCCGACTCCAGCGCGCCAAGGCGGAACTCGCTGACCGGCTGATCGTGGGACCCGGCTGGGTCGAGCACGGGATGGTCAGCCGGATAGAGGCGCCGGAGCAGGGCCACTGGATCGGCGCCGTGACCATGCCGGCCCGGCAAAGCCGCCGGGAGGTAGCCTCCGCCGCCAAGACTGTCCGCGCCGGTCGATCCCGAAGCCGGCAGGATGAGCAGCGGCATGCCCGGATCGAAGGGCCGCAGGGGTAGCGCGTCGGCGGTCACGACTTGTAGCCCGTCGGAAGGCTCCCACCCGTGTCGATCCGCGATCCCGCTGAGCAGGTCGGCGATGAGATCGTTCATGGCTACTACTCGGCGAGGGCATCCGCCGGCGACCGCTCCGCCGCCAGCACGCCGCGCTCCTGGAGGAACGCCACGACGGCCTCGGCATTGCGCTCGGGCGTGGTGTCCGTGGTGGTGAGCGTCAGCTCCGGCTGCAGGGGCGGCTCGTAGGGATCGTCGATACCCGTCATGGCGGTCACCCTTCCCTGCCGCGCGCCGGCGTACCAGCCCTTGACGTCGCGCTGCTCGCAGACCTCGATGGGCGTGTCCACGAAGATCTCGATGAAACCGGGACCGACCATCTGGCGGACCTCGTCTCGCGTTGCCCGATACGGGCTGACCACGCTGGCCACGCAGATGCCGCCGTGCTTGACCACCTCTGCCGCCACGAAGCCGATGCGGCGCACGTTGGTGTCGCGGTCCTCCTTGCTGAAGCCGAGGCCCTTGGACAGGTGCGTTCGCACCGCGTCGCCGTCCAGCTCGGTGACCTGACGGCCGCGCGCCGCGATGAGCGGGATGAGGGCCGCCGCGGTGGTCGACTTGCCGGACCCGGAAAGCCCTGTGAACCAGATGCAGGCGCCCTGGGTCACGGAACCTCGCCCGGGGGTAGTTGCTGTCCTCCCTCGAGGTCCAGCTCGCCGGGATCGAACTGGTCCCCCGGATCCGCCGGATCGGCAGGGTTCACCACCTCGCCCAGGTCCAACGTGATGTTGCCCTGCTCCTCGGCAGCCTCCCGCTGGGGGTCGTACCACTCGGAGAAGGCGCTCGCGCGGAGGATGTCCTCCTGGGTCACGTCGAGCGGGCGCTCTTCACGATCCAAGACCTTGTAGATACGAAAACCGTCCTCGGAGCCGATGGGCTCCGTGACCTCACCGACGTCCAGGGCGAAGATCGCCTCGGCGGCTTCGGCAGGAAGCTGCGCTTCTATGAGCCAGCCGAGCGCGCCCCCATCGGCCGCCTCATCGCCGTCGGACCACTCCCGGGCGATCGCCGCGAAGTCGGCATCGGGCTCAGCCAGTGCATCCTCCACCGCCTGGAGCCGCTCCGCGGACGGTCCGCGGCGATCCTGGAAGAGCACCACGTGGTAGCCGAAGCCCGTCCGGAACGGTCCGGCGATGTCCCCCGCGGTCAGCTCTGTGTCCTCGAAGAGGGGGTCGGTGAGCTCGGGGACGTACGGACCGTTTCGCGGGAACCAGCCCAGGTCGCCCCCGGCGCTGCCCGAGCCCGTATCGTCGCTCTCTGCCTGCGCCGTCTCCGCGAAGTCCGCTGTGCGCTCCGCTACGTCCTCGATGGCTGCGAGCCGGTCGGCGGTAGCCTGTGCCTCCTCCTGCGCCGCTGCCCAAGCGGGGTCCTCCGGAGGCAGGGTCGC
Source organism: Candidatus Limnocylindrales bacterium (assembly GCA_038233295.1). Lineage (GTDB taxonomy): Bacteria > Chloroflexota > Limnocylindria > Limnocylindrales > CSP1-4 > Palsa-1032. The sequence continues at coordinate 3,977 of JBBSMF010000166.1, forward strand.
GGCCGCGTCAGGGTCGCCGTTGGGCGAGTACAGGATGTGAGCGGCCATGATCTCGCCCTCCCCGGATGCCTCGTCCTCCGTGCCGCTGACCTCGATGAGGATCTCCGCCACGTTGACCTGCTCGATGGGACCAGCCAGGACCTCTTCCGTGATCTGCTCGCGCAGCTTGCTGGCGAGTTGCTCCTTGCGGACCTGCTCTCGATAGTCGTCCTGGCTGAGCTCCTGCTCCAGAAGGGGGAAGAACAGCGCGTCGGTCGACTCTGGAAGGATCTCCGTGACACGCCCGATGCGATAGACGCCGTCCGCGCCCTTCATGATCTCCGTGGTGCCACCCACCTCGAGAGCGAAGAGTGCCTCCACCCAGTCCGGATCCGAGACGTTGTCCTTCGTGATGATGCCGTACTCACCGCCGTTCTCGCGGCTGATGTCCGTGCTGTACTGCTGGGCCACCTGAGCGAAGGGAAAGCCCTCCTCAAGCGCATCAGCGGCTTCCTGGGCGATGGCAGC
>JBBSMF010000167.1:0-4482 GCA_038233295.1 Candidatus Limnocylindrales bacterium
ACCTTGATCCAGACGAGATGCTCGCCGCTCACCGCCCGGCGCAAGAGGGGCAGGTTGTGGCGCCACATCTGCGGCAGCCGGCTCAGGTATCCGGCCGCGCCGTCGAATGGTGCGCTGGGGATGATCCGGAGTAACGACTCGTCCACGGCGGCAAGCCTGGACCCGCGGGCGTCGCTGTGCACCGGGATCACGTACTGCGCCGCGCCGAAGGGACCGGCTCGCACGACCGCCTCCGCGAACCGGTGGAAGGTGGCCGCCCGCGGGAGCACCGTGCCATCGGCAACGCGCAGGAAGGGGTTGTCGTCCACGATCGTCAGGCGCACCGGCCCGCGACGGGCCCCCCTCCCGTCATGTGCCACGGGCATCACTCCCGAGGGTGCGACCGGACGCGCGCGCGGCCAACCACCGGATGTCGCTGCGCCGCACCACCAGCGTCTCGCGCAGCGGCTGGTGGGTGAGTCGGTGGAAGGAGATGACCATCAACAGTGCAGTGACGGTGTAGGAGAGCGAGGACGACATGGCCGCTCCCATGATGCCGAAGCGCGGGATGAGCAGGGCATTGGCCACCAGGTTCAGGGCCAGCCCGCAGAGCAGCACCAGGGTCGAGCGACCCGGAGCGCCCGCGGCGAGCAGGAACTGCGAGAGCACGGCGACCACCCCATAGGCAACGATACCGGGCAACAGCAGTTGCAGCGCCGGCCCGGCCTCACGAAAGGCCGATCCGTAGAGCAGCTGCACACCGATGGGCGCCAGGACCAGCGCTGGTGCCCCCACCAGCAGGCCGAAGGCCAGTGTCACTCGCGTGACGGCACTGGTCAGTGGGGCAGCCTCCAGGCCGCCCGCCGCGACCCGGCTGAAGATGACCGCACCGAGCGCGGCGGGGATGTACCAGAGCGTCTCGGCCACAGAGGCTGCCACGGAATAGACGCCCGTGGCGGTCACGCCCACCAGCGCGTTGACCAGGAAGAGGTCGACGCGGAACTGCAGCCTCTCCGCCAGCGAGCCGGGCCACGAGCGGATCCCGTAGCGCAACTGATCGCCCAGCAGGTGCCGCTCCGGTCGCGCCGGCGTCACCCCGTCACGGCGCAGCGCGAAAAGGAAGAGTGCCGCACCGGCGGCGAGTGCCACCAGGTTAACGGCGAGTGCCGCGCGCAGGTCCAACCCGGCCAGCGCCACGATGCCCAGCCCGGCCAGCAGGACCGCACGGCGCGTGAGGCGCGTCGCGTTGTAGACGCCCATCAGCTGGCGGCCCAAAAGGGCCAGCAGGCCCATGGAGACCAGCAGCTCCAAGGGCAGGGCCAACGCGGCGAAAACGAGATCTGACGGAGCGAGGTTGGGCACCGCGCCCAGAGCCGCGAGCGCCAAGCCTGCCATCCCCGCTCCGCCGCCGACGATCAGCGTCCAGGTCAGGGCGTTGCCCAGGCTGGCACGAGCGGATGCCACGGAACGCGCCACGGTCACGCCGATGGCCCGGTCGAGGCCCAGGCCGATGGCCAGAGCCGCCAGCTGAGAGAGGAGCAGCACCAACGTGAAGCGCCCCTTTCCGTCCGGTCCCAGCGTGCGGGCAACCACCACGTCCGTGGCCAGGATCAGCGCGGCCAGCAGGAAACGACTGCTGACGGTGGTCGCCGCGTCCCGTGCCAGGGAGCGCCGGACGGGTGAGCGGCCCGGCGACGGCGGCGCCTCAGACGTCAACGACCGGCCAGGGGCGCGAGCTGCGGATCCTCCAGGGCTTGGCGGAACCAGGCGGCGACGCTCGAGAGCCCCTCGCTGAGCGGCACCTCTGGTCTATAGCCCACCAGCTTCGTGGCCAGCGCCAGTTCGCAGGCGGCGCCGGCCACGTCACCGGCCCGAGCCGGCTCATGGACCACGGAGACGTCATCACCGAGCACGCCGGCGACCATCCGGGCGAGCTCGCCGATGGGCGTCCGGACGCCGCTCCCGCCCTGGAATATCCGCCCCGCGACGCGCTCGCCCGGAGCGTCCAGCGTTGCGCGGATGAGGCGGACCAGGTCGTCCACGTGCACCAGGTCGCGCGCCTGGCTGCCGTCGCCGTAGACGGTCAAGGGGCCGCCGCGCAGCCCGGCCAGCAGGAACGCGGCGATGACGCTGCGCTTGTGCAGGGCGTAGGGTCCATAGACGTTGGCGAAGCGGATGGCGACCGTGGCCATCCCGTAAGACGCGGCGAAGGCCGAGAGGTAGCCCTCCAGGGCCAGCTTGGCGGCACCATATGGTGAGGTCGGTCGTGGCACCGTGTGCTCGCTGATCGGTCCTTCTGCGGCTCCCACCGCGGCATTGGAGGAGGCGAAGATGAAGCGCTGCACACCGTTCCGACGCGCCAGGTCCAGCAGCGCCAGGCTGGCATCCACGTTGTCGCCCCAGTCGGCCGCCGGATCGGCGATCGACGCCGGCACGCCCGTCCGCGCCGCGAGGTGCACCACCGCGTCCGTGCCGACCAGCAGCGGCTCCAGCTCCCCGCTCTTGGCCATGAGCCCAAGATCGGCCGAGACCACCCGCGCCACGGTGCCCCGCAGGTAAGCGGTGCCCGCCGCTCGGCCATCGTCCAGCACGGTGACGGCATCGCCGGTGACTTCCAGGGCACGGACCAGGGAGGCCCCGATGAATCCAGCGCCGCCGGTGACCAGGATGTGTCGAGCGGCGTTCGTGGGCGGATCCTCCCGTCGGCTCCGGACAGGAGCGCCGCCGAGTCTAGCAGCCGGTCGATCAGCGCCCCGCCCGCGGTATCCTGCGCGGACATGGCCCCGACCGGACCGAGCAGGACCGCGAAACAGCCGCGGTCGATCCCCTGGTCGCTCCGCGAACCGGCTGCCGCCCTGTCGCTCGTGGCCGCCTTCGTCGTCCTGCGATCGACGGGGCTGGGTGTCCCAGTTCCTGAGGCGTGGGCGGCCGTGGCGGCCATCGTCGCGCTGGTCTCGCCGCTGACGGGGCTCCTTGCCGCGGTGGCGCTGGGTCCCTTCGACGACTGGCCCGTGCTGGGCACCGAGGTCGGAGGACGTGCCGTGCTGGTGGCCGCGGTGGCCATCTCCGTGACCGCCCGCGCGCTACCCGACGCCCTAAGTCGGTGGCGTGCTCGCGACCGGCGGGACGCTTCCCTCAGGCAGCGGCTGCCGGAGCTGTGGACGCCGGCCGGCGTGGCCCTCGTGGCAGCCGGGATCGTGCTCATCGGGACGGGCCTCGGCGTGATTCACACCGCGCTCCGCTTCGGGCCCACCCCGGGCTACCAGGCAGCTCAGCTCTGGGGGACCGGCACGGGGATGGCCCTGGTCGTGCTGTACATCGGGACCTGGTCAGGGCGGCAGGGAACGACCTGGACGACGCTCGTCGCGGTAGTGGCTGGCGTCGCGGCCGTGGCTGCGGTCGGCTTGGGTCTGTTGCATGAGGCGCTGCCCGGTCTGCTGGTCTCGTCGCCGCTGGGTTGGCTCATCGCCGTGGACGGAGAGCGACTGAGGTTGCGCGGCATCATGACCGCCCCGAACGCGATGGCCATGCTGGGTCTGCTGCCGGCCTGCCTGGTGGCGGCCTGGATGCTGCACCGTAGGTCCGTCCCGGCGTGGCTGGCCGGTTCGCTCGTGCTGGCCGTGCTGGGCGTGGGCGTGCTGCTGACCTTCAGCCGCTCAGCGGTGTTGGCTGTGGCTGCCGTGGCCGTCTCATACGCCTGGTACATCCGGCGCGCGGCGGCCATCGCGATGCTGCTCGTCGCGATCGTGGGCGCTCTGATCCTGGTGCCGCTCTACCTGGAGCAGCGTGCCGGGACGCCGCTTCCCGGCGTGGGTGCCATGCTCCAGGAGTTCTTCACGGCCGGCGATTCGATCCGCGCCTCGGGCTGGGCGGCGGCGATCCGCATGACCGTGGACTCGCCGCTCATCGGTCAGGGCTTTCGCTCGTACGTGCTGCTGCACGCGCAGTTCGGGGATGTCGCGCAACAGGCGCCGCACAACGAGTGGCTGCGGCTCTACGCGGAAGGGGGCGTGGTCGTGGGCACAGCCGGGCTGGTGTTCCTGGTGACCGCACTGACGGCCCTGTGGAGGATGCGCGGCGTGCTGGGACTGGGCGCTTTCGGAGTGCTGCTTTCGTACGCCATCATGGCTTCCTTCAACAATCCGCTCAATTACGCTCAGCTCAACATCCCGGTCTTCGCGGTGCTGGGCACGGCTCTCGGCATGGCCCTTCGAGCGGCGCCTCCAGCAGGACTCAGCGACCCTGCTGCTGAAGGACCGAGGGAATCGTCCGGAGCATGATCTGAAGGTCCAGCCAGAGGGACCAGCGGTCGATGTAGTCGAGGTCCATGGCGACCCAACGGTCGAACACGGGCTCCCGTCGCCCCTCGATCTGCCACAGGCCAGTCACACCCGGCTTCATGGACAGGCGACGGCGGTGCCAAAGGTCGTAGCCGGCCACCTCCTCCGGGAGCGGCGGCCGGGGACCGACCAGGCTCATCTCGCCGCGCAGCACGTTCCAGAG
>JBBSMF010000168.1:0-4471 GCA_038233295.1 Candidatus Limnocylindrales bacterium
CGGACCTGTGCCGGAACCTCCCCGCTCGTCCTGCCCGGGTCGCTGAGGACGGGCCGAGCGGTCCTGCCATGGGCGAGCTGCGCCCTGCGAGCGGTCCTGCCACGGACGATCACCTCCGGCCGGCCGTCCAGCGGGACCGCCCTGATTCGTTCGCGAGCGCGCTCCGAAGGTGCCGCCCTGACCCTGGCCCTGAGGTCGCCCGGGACCGGCCTGGCCCTGAGGACCGCCACCGCGCCAAGGCTCAGCCCGTCGATCGCGGGGCGGATGCCGCCGATCGCGCTGATCGCGCGGCTCGCGCGGCTCATCGGGTTCACCGCGCCTAGCCATGGGCCGGTGCCATGCTGCGGCGCCAACGCTGTCCGTCGGCCGTGTCTTCGACCGTGACACCGAGCTCTGCCAGCTCGGCGCGAAGCGCATCGGACCGCGCCCAGTCCCGCTCGGTCCGAGCCGCCAAGCGTAGGTCGAGCAGGCGCTGAACGGTGGCGTCGACCTCGGACGAGGCCCCGTCCTCTGCCACCGCGAGGACTCGGTCAAGGTCCCGCAGCGCGTCCGCCGCGCGGACCGCGTCAGCCGTCGAGAGCCCTCGATCGGACAGCCGGCGGTTGAGCTCGCGTACCAGGTCGAACACGGCTCCCAACGCGGGCGCGATGTTCAGATCGTCGTCCATGTGGGAACGGAATGCCTGATGGGCCTCCTGCAACAGCGGCGTCAGGGAGGGATCGTCGTGGCGCTCCTCGCGGTACGCATCGAGCGCCTGGAGAACGGTCGACAGCCGTTCGACGGACGAGGCGGCCGTAGCCAGCGATGCCTCCGTGAAGTCGGGTCCGGTTCGATAGTGGGTCGAGAGCAGTGCGTAGCGCAGCACCCGCGGAGGGACGCCTTCCGCGTACACGTCTTCCGGCTGAGCGAGATTGCCTGTGCGCTTGGCCATCTTCTGACCGCCCATCCGCAGGTGGGCGCAATGCATCCAGATGCTCACGAAGCGCTGGCCCGTGGCGGCCTCGGACTGCGCCATCTCGTCCTCATGGTGCGGAAAGACCAGGTCGATGCCGCCGGTGTGGAGGTCGAGGCTGGCGCCCAGATACTTCATGCTCATGGCGGAGCACTCGATGTGCCAGCCGGGTCTCCCCTCCCCGATGGCCGTCGACCAGGACGGCTCACCTGGCTTGGGGCCCTTCCACAACGCGAAGTCGCGCACGTCGTCCTTGGCGTACTCATCGGCTTCCACGCGTTCGCCCACCCGCTGCTGCTCGGGGTCGAGACGCGCCAGGCGACCGTAGGCCGGCCAGGAGTCGATGCTGAAGAAGACCGAGCCGTCATCGGTGCGATAGGCGTGCCCGCGCTCCAGAAGTTGCCGGATGAGCGTCACCATCTCGTCGATGTGCTCGGTCGCGCGCGGCATCACATCCGGCGGGCCGATTGCCAGCAGCCGCATGTCCTCACGAAATCGGTCCGTGTAGCGATCGGCGAGCTCCGTGATACCCAGGCCCTCGGCCGCCGCTCGTCGGATCAGCTTGTCGTCGACGTCCGTGATGTTGAGCACCCAGGTCACGCTGTAGCCCGACCACTGGAGATAGCGACGCAAGAGGTCGGCGAACACGAAGCTGCGGAAGTTGCCCACATGGGCGGGGGCGTAGACCGTCGGCCCGCAGGTGTACAGGCTCACCTTGCCAGCCTCCAGTGGCTGGAACGGCTGCAGCTCGCCACCCAGGGTGTTTCGCAGACGCAGGCTCATGCTGCCCATGATGACGGGTCACGGCCCGTCCGCTCAGCGGCGCACCAGGCCGACCAGCGCCGAGGCGGAGATGGCCAGCCCGTAGCCCTCCTCGCCCGAAAGGTTCCCGGTCGAGGCGCGCACGCCCACTCGCTCGAGCGGAACGTTCAGCAGCTCCGCCAGGCGCTCGCGGATGCCCTCCAGGCGGCGCCCCCCGAGGTGGGGCCGAGCGGCCACGATGCTCACGTCCGCCGAGCCAGGCCGCCATCCCCGCGCCGCCACACGACCCAACACCACCTTCAGAAGCTCCGCCGAGTCGGCGCCGCTGCTCGAAGGATCGGAGGCCGGGAACTGGCGTCCGAGGTCGGGCAGGGACACGGCGCCCAGACAGGCATCGGCGATGGCGTGCAGGACCACGTCACCGTCCGAGTGTCCGAACAACCGTGGAGCGTGGGGCAGATGGAGGCCGCCCAGCACCAGGCCGTCCTCCGGTCCGAAGGGATGGGAATCCGTGGCGTTCCCGTAACGCGGGCCCTCGTGATCGCCGGCCAGGGCACGCGCAGCCTCGACATCGGCCGGCTCCGTCAGCTTGATGTTGCGAGGATCCCCCGGGATCATCGAGACGGAGACGCCGTGCGCCTCCAGCAGGGCTGCTTCGTCGGTCCAGTCGTGATCAGGGCCACCCAGCGCCGAGAAGGCGGCCACGAGCAGCTCGCGCCGCGCTCCCTGCGGAGTCTGGGCCCTGAAGAGATCGGCGCGGTCCACGGCCATCGCCCGACCATCTGGCCCGACGCGCTTGATCGAATCCGTCAAGGGCAGGACCGGCAGGGCGGCACCGCGCTGCAACGCTGCGGCAGCCACAGCCTGCACCGTCTCGACGCCAACGAATGGTCGCGCGCCGTCGTGCACCAGGACCACCTCAGAGCCGCAGGCGGCCAGGCCGGCGGCGACCGAATCCTGGCGTCTTGACCCACCGGCCACGACCCTGACACCCAGCTCGCTCACCCAGGGCAGCCGGGACATCTCGGCCACGCGCTCCCTGACCGTGACCAGGATGACGCGGGCCACGCTGGGAGCGTCAGCCATGGTGCGCAGCGACCAGGCTAGCGCCGGGCGTCCGCCGATCGGCTCCAGCAGCTTATCCCGTCCGCCCATCCGTCGGCTGGAGCCGGCGGCCACGACGATGGCGTCGGCGAAGGCCTCCGGCGCGCTCACGCTCGGGGGTGCGCGAAGACCATCCGACCGGCGACGGTCTGCAGCACGCGGGTCACCGTGACATTGACCTCGCGCTGCAGGTGAGAACCGCCGCCCTCCACCACGATCATCGTGCCATCGTCCAGGTAGGCCACGCCCTGACCAGCCTCTTTGCCCTGCTGGATGACCTTGACGCGCATCTCCTCACCAGGCAGGAACGCCGGCTTGAGCGCGTTCGCCAGATGGTTGAGGTTAAGCACCCTCACCCCCTGGAGCTGGGCCACGCGGTTGAGGTTGTAATCGGTGGTGAGGACCGCGCCGTTTCGCGACCGGGCGAGCGAGACGAGCTTGGCATCCACCTCATCTATGGCCGGCGCATCCTCATCGCTCAGCTCGAAGCTGACCCGGGGATCCTTCTGGAGCTGGCTGAGGATCTCCAGCCCGCGGCGGCCCCGAGTGCGGCGTGCCGTATCCCCGTGATCCGCGATGCCCTGCAACTCTTCCAGCACGAAGCGCGGTACCACCAGCGTCCCGATGAGGAAGCCAGCGGCGGCCACGTCCGTGATCCGTCCATCGATGATGGCGCTGGTGTCCACGTAGACGGGCGGTCCGTCCGAGCGCTCGACGGACTCCGCAGGGGACGCCGAGCGACGGCCCGACCCCAGGTCGCGCAGACCCCGGGCCAGGTCCCCGCGCTTGGCGACGGTCAAGCCCATCATCCCGAAGCCGAGCACGATCGACACGCCGATGGGCAACACCCACCCGTACGGATCGGGCAGGTAGGCGAGCGGCAGCCCGAGCAGGAGACCCATCGTGAGGCCCAGCAGCAGTCCGCCCACGGCGGCCACGAACTCGCTCGTGGAAAGGTCCATCACGCCGCGCACGAGGCGCGCTGCGGGCTCCACGGTGATATAGGGCATGATCGAGAAGCCGACCACCGTCCAGGCCACGATCCACGCGCCCAGGAGGAGCCTTCCGGCGACCGAGGAATCGAAGAACCCGGGTGCGCCACTGGCCAGCGAGATGGCCAGGATGGCACCCAACGAACCACCCGACAGCCGAACGAAACGCATCATGAGCTGGTCGAGCCTAGCACGGCCTGCCTGCCCTCCGACCCCTCCCCAACGGTACCAGGACGCGGCATCAGTACCAGATCCATGGCTTCCCGCAGGGTCCCTGCAAGCACCCACTCAAGGCCGTCGATGGGCGGCAGCTTCCCCGTGCGCGACCACGGCACAAGAGCCTGGCTGAAACCCAGCCGCGCGGCCTCCCGCGCTCTCCGCTCGAGGCCCCGCGCGGGACGCAGCTCGCCCAGCAGAGAGATCTCGCCGCACACCACCGTGGCGGGTCGGAGTGGTCGATCTCGCAGTGAGGAGACAAGCGCGAGCGCGATGGCCAGGTCCAGTGCCGGCTCACTGACCGTGGCTCCTCCGGCCAGGCTGACGTACAGGTCGTGGCCGGAGATATCGGCGCCGCAGCGTCTGCCCAGGACCGCCACCAGCAGCGCCACCCGGTTGGCGTCGGCCCCTGCCACGGTCCGGCGCGGCGTGCCGTAGCCGGACG